>CAZLDA010000300.1:0-5627 GCA_964557875.1 uncultured Pseudomonadales bacterium
CGCTGACCGAACGCGAAATCCCGATCATCGCCGACACGTATGTAGACCCCGAGCTCGGCAGCGGCTGCGTGAAGATCACGCCGGCGCACGATTTCAACGACTACGCGGTTGGACAGCGTCACAACCTGCCGATGATCAACATCTTCACGGTTGACGCGCACATCAACGACGCCGCACCGGCTGCGTATCGAGGCCTCGATCGCGCGGAAGCAAGAAAGCGCGTCGTTGCCGATCTGACTGCCGCCGGGCTCATCGACAAGATCGAAGACCACAAGTTGATGGTGCCACGCGGCGATCGCTCCGACGCAATCATCGAGCCGTTGTTGACCGATCAATGGTTCGTTGCTATCGACGCGCTCGCGAAACCCGCGATCGAAGCGGTGCAGCGTGGCGATATCGAGTTCGTGCCGAAACAGTACGAAAACCTGTACTTCGCCTGGATGCGCGACATTCGCGACTGGTGCATCAGCCGCCAGCAATGGTGGGGACACCGCATACCCGCCTGGTACGACGCTGAAGGCAAGATCTACGTTGCGCGCGACGAAGCCGAAGTGCGCCGCAAGTACAAACTCGCAGACAGCGTCGCGCTTCGCGCGGAAGAAGACGTTCTCGAGACCTGGTTTTCGTCCGCGATGTGGACGTTCGGCACCCTCGGCTGGCCGGACAAAACCCGCGAACTCGAGATGTATCACCCGACCGACGTGCTGGTAACAGGGCACGACATCATTTTCTTCTGGGTGGCCCGGATGATCATGATGACGTTGCACTTCATGGGTGAAGTGCCGTTCCGCAAGGTCCACATCACCGGCCTCGTGCGCGACGCCGAAGGTCAGAAGATGTCGAAGACGCGCGGCAACGGGCTCGACCCGCTCGACGTCGTAGACGGAATTTCACTGGCCGACCTGATCACCAAGCGCACTGAGGGGCTGATGCAGCCGCAGATGGCGAAGGCCATCGAAAAGGCGACCCGGCGCGACTTTCCCGATGGCATTCCATCGTACGGTACGGATGCACTGCGTTTCGCATACTGCGCGTTCGCATCCACCGGCCGCGACGTTCGTTTCGACCTGAAGCGGATCGAGGGGTATCGCAACTTCTGCAACAAGCTGTGGAATGCGACCAAGTTCGTGCTGATGAACACCGAAGGCGCGAACCTCTCGGGCCCCGCCGAAGAAACCCTTGCGGACCGTTGGATCGGATCGCGGTTGCGACGCATGCTCAACGACGCGGAACGGGCCATTGAATCGTATCGGTTCGATCTGCTCGCGAACGTCATCTACGACTTTGCGTGGCACGAGTACTGCGACTGGTACCTGGAACTGACGAAGCCGCTGTTGTGGGACGAAGGCGCGAGCGCCGAAGTACAACGCGGCACGCGACGCTCGCTGCTCAAGGTGCTCGAGCTGCTGTTGCGCGCCGCGCACCCGATCATTCCATTCATCACCGACGCGCTGTGGCGCCGGGTTGCACCCCTCAACGGGATTGCTGGCGAAACGATCATGTTGGCGCCGTACCCCGAAGCGGCCGATCTGACGAACGATCCATTCGCCGAAGCGGCAATCGAGTGGCTGAAAGGTGTGGTACTGGCGGTGCGGACCATCCGCGGCGAGATGAACATCAAGCCCGGCCAGACGCTGACGCTGCTGCTGCAAGGCGGCGGCAGCGCCGATCGTGAACGCTTGACAGCCACCGAATCGCTGCTGAAACGTATGGCAAAACTCGAGCGAGTGGCGTGGCTGGCAGACGGCGTCGAACCGCCGCCGGCCGCGATGCAGATCGTCGGCGACTTGAAGCTGATGGTGCCGCTGGCCGGTTTGATCGACGTCGCCGCGGAGCGTGCTCGGCTCGAGAAAGAAATCGCGCGTCGTCGTCAGGAACTCGCACGCATCGAGAGCAAGCTCGGCAATGCCGGTTTCGTGGCAAAAGCGCCAGCAGACGTGGTTGCGAAGGAACGCGAGCGGGCGGTGGAAATTCAGAACGCCATCGACACGCTTACGACACAGCAGGGAGCACTGGTGTCGCTCGCGTAGCGTCGAGCAAAAGGTCAGCCGATCGACATCACGGTCTATCTCCCGATAGACATCACGGTCTATCTTCCGATAGTCATCACTACCTTGCCGAACGTCTGATCGGCCGCCACCAGCGCGTGCGCGCGATCGGCCTCCTGAATCGGAATCACGGTATCGACGATCGCCTTGATCGAACCGTTCTCGATCTGCGGCCACACGACCCGTTGCAGGTCGGCCATCACCGCGGTTTTTGCTGCGACCGAACGCGCGCGCAGCGTCGAACCAATGACTCTCAAACGCTTCATCATCATCAGGCCGAGTTCCAGTTCGGCTACCGCGCCGCCCATCAGACCGATGATGACGAGCCGACCATCGAGGCGTAGCGCGCGCAGATTTGCCTTCAGATAGCCGGCGCCAACCGGATCGAGTATGACGTCGAAGCCCTGTCCGTCGGTCCAACCCGCGACGCGATCGCCGAAGGAGCCTTCGTGCCGATTCGCTCCACCCGCTGCACCCAATGCGACGCACCGTTCGACCTTGTCGTCGCTGCCCGCGGTTACGAACGAGGGACTGCCGTTCATCTTGCACAGTTGAATGCCCGCGGTGCCGACGCCGCTCGCACCCGCGTGCAACAACACGCGTTCACCCGGCGCAAGGCGCGCCTCTATGAACAGGTTCAGATAGGCGGTGGCGAACACTTCTGGCAAAGCCGCTGCCTGTTCGAACGTCAGCCCTTTCGGAATGCGCAGCGCCTGCCCCGCCGGAACGGTCACGAGTTCGGCATAACCACCGCCCGCCAGCAACGCACACACACGATCGCCGACGCGGTGCGATGTGACGCCTTCTCCGACGTCGACCACCTCTCCCGCGCATTCGAGACCGAGGATCGGACTCGCGCCGGGCGGCGGCGGATAAGCGCCTGCGCGTTGCGCAAGGTCGGCACGATTGATCGCGGTTGCACGGTTGCGGATCAGTATTTCGCCTGCGCCTGCAACCGGATCTGCAGTGTCGCACCAGTGCAACGCATTGTCGTGGACGGCGATCGCTTTCATGCTTCCTTCCGTTTACCAGTTGCCGCTACCAGTTCATGCGCATTTTGATGTTGCGCCTGTGCAGATACGTCTTCAGTTCGCTGACGCGATAGTCGCCGTAGTGAACCATCGATGCCACCAGCGCGGCATCGGCCTTCCCCTTAGTCAAAACGTCGTACAGATGCTCGGGCTTACCCGCGCCCCCGGACGCAATCACCGGAATGCGCACCGCCTCCGACAACATCCGTGTCAGTTCGATGGCATATCCTTCGCGGGTGCCGTCGGCGTCGATGGAATTGACAACGAGTTCACCCGCACCGAGGTGTTCACCTTCGAGCGCCCAGGCGAGCGCGTCCTTGCCGGTGCGCGTACGCCCGCCGTGAATGACGATTTCATATCCGGAAGGACATTGAACCGTGTCGTCGACCGCCTTGATGTCCATCGACAACACGATGTTCTGATTGCCGACGGCCTCGGCGCACTCGGCAATCAGCGCCGGTCGTTCCACCGCCGCCGTGTTGACGTTGATTTTCTCGGCGCCGGCGAGCCGCAGGTCTGTTGCATCCGCCAACGTACGAACGCCGCCACCGACCGAGAGCGGTATGAATACCTGCTCGGCCACTGCTTCCACGACGTCGAGCATGATGCGGCGTTTGTCGCTGGAGGCCGTGATGTCGTAGAAGACGAGTTCATCGAGCCCGTCCTCGTAGTACTCGCGGGCTTTCTGCACCGGATCACCGATGTCCTTGGTGTCGACGAAGCGGACGCTTTTGGCGAGCTTGCCGTTGCGTACGTCGAGGCAAGCGATGAGACGCTTGCTCAGCACGGCAACCCATCCCAACTCGCAAAGCAGCTCAACAACTCGAGCCCGGCCCTGCCGCTCTTTTCAGGGTGGAACTGCGTGGCGAAATAGTTCGCACGCCCCAACGCACACGCAAAGGTGCGTTCGTACTCGGTGGTCGCGTATATCTCGGCGCTCCGCTTCGGTTCCGGATAGTAGGCGTGCACGAAGTAGAACTCGGCCCCGGGTGACACCTTCCGCAGCAACGGATGCATCTTCACGACGGTGACCTCGTTCCAACCCATGTGTGGAATCTTCAGCGCCGGATCATCGAGACGGAAGCGCACTACACGCCCTTCGATCAGACCGAGCGTCGGTGTGTTGCCCTCCTCCGAATGGTCGAGCGAGATCTGCAGGCCGAGACAAATGCCTAGCACGGGCGTGCCTGCATCGAGCGCATGCCGTAGCGCGACATCGAGGCCCGACGCCTTGATGCTCTTCATTGCGCTGCCTGCCGCACCGACGCCGGGAAATATCACGCGATCCGCGTGCGCGACCGCCTTCGCATCATTGGTGATGCGGGCCGTCAGCCCAACCTCGGCACACGCACGTTGCACACTGCGCAAATTGCCGGCGTCGTAGTCGATGATGACCGTCATCGCTCATGACTTTGAAAAAGAGCGCGGATACTATCCCATCGCTTTGCATCAACCAAGGATAAGGCGTGCGGCAACGCGGCATTCTGCTTGTAAATCTCGGATCGCCTGCGAGCACGTCCGTCACCGATGTGCGGCGCTATCTGAAAGAATTTCTGATGGATCCTTACGTCATCGACTCCCCGTGGCTCGTGCGCAAAATCGTTGTCTCCGGATTCATTCTGCCGTTCCGCCCGAAGCGCAGCGCTCACGCATATGAACGCATCTGGGAACCGACCGGGTCGCCGCTGCTGCGCCATTCCGAGGCATTTCGTTCTGCGTTGGCACACCGCGTATCGGACCCCGTCGAGCTCGCCATGCGCTACGGCAAACCGACGATCGGCAGCGCTGTCGCGAATCTTCTGGCAGCCGGCGTGGATGAACTGCTACTGATCCCGATGTATCCGCACCATGCTGATTCCACGCGAACAACCTCGATCGAGGCCGTCGAGCGGGAAATCTCGCGGCAGAATCCGCACGTCAGTGTCGTCACGTTGCCACCGTTCTACAACGAGCCGCACTACATCAATGCGCTCGAGCGCTCGATCGCAACCTCGGCGCCGCCCGATTCTCAGCTGTTGCTGTTCAGCTACCACGGTCTTCCCGAACGCCATATCACGCGCACCGATCCAACCGGCAGCCATTGCCTCAAATCGGCAGATTGCTGCGAGCGGGCTTCGTCCGCACACGCAACGTGTTATCGGCATCAGGTGTTCGAAACCTCGCGCGCCGTAGCGGAGCGGCTGGGGCTAACGAGCAATCAATGGCGCGTCAGCTTTCAATCGCGCCTCGGCCGGCTGCCGTGGCTGCAGCCGTACACCGATCAACTGCTCCAAACACTGCCGCGCGAAGGTATCACGCGGCTGACGGTGGTCTGCCCCGCGTTCGTGGCCGACAACCTCGAAACGCTGGAGGAGATTGGCATCACCGGCCGCGAGCAGTTCCTGGAGGCAGGCGGTGAAACGCTCACGCTCGTCCCTTGCCTGAATGACGATGCCCGCTGGGTGGATGCGGTTGCCGGCTGGTGCAACACCGGTCTCGCGACCCGAATCGCGCATGGCAGCTGAAACGCGCGCACGGCTCGCGGACGGTATCGTCGCGGGTCGCGTGC
>CAZLDA010000301.1:0-5615 GCA_964557875.1 uncultured Pseudomonadales bacterium
GCACGCGATCGCGATAGTTGTCGTCGAGCCAGGTACGAATCTCGCGCCACAACCGGCGGATGCCGATGTGTTCGGGGTCGCGCTTCACCAGGCTGCCGGCGAGATCGACGCGAAAGCCGTCCACGCCCAGATCGAGCCAGAACTTCATGATCGCTTTGAGCGCCCCACGCGTCGCGCGCGGGCCGGGCGCGTCTACTTCCTGCTGATAGCCGCGTTCAGGTTTGCCGAAGCCGTAGTTCAACGCCGGTTGGTGTGCGAAGAAGTTCACCGCATAGGCGCCCGGTCGGTCGGAGTTGCCGCTGATGAAGTCGAGTTCGCCGTCGCGCTTCACCCATGGGTAGTTCGTCCACACGTAGCGGTCGGTGAACTCGTTCGCCTCCGCGCCTTGCGAATGAACGAACCACGGATGCTGGTCCGACGTGTGCCCCGCCACGAGATCGAGAAAAATGCGGATGCCGCGATCGTGTGCGGCATCGAGCAGCGCCTTGAACTGGTCGTTAGTGCCGTAACGCGGTGCAATCCGGCAATGGTCTGAAACGTCGTAGCCGGCGTCCTTGAACGGCGAGACGAAGCACGGGTTGATCCACACCGCGTTGACGCCGAGGTCGGCGAGATAATTGAGTTTCGTCGCGATCCCGGCAAGATCGCCGATGCCGTCGCCGTTCGAGTCGAAGAAGCTCTGCGGAAAAATCTGATAGAACACCGCGCGCGCGAGCCAGACCGGCTGCGATCCGCGCGACGTCATGGATTTGCCGCCAGCCTGAAACAGCTCTGATAACGCGCGCCGGGCAACTTCATTCGTCCTTGTGCAACGAATTCCCCGAGCACCTTCTCCAGCACGTCGATGATCTCGCGATCGCCATGCAGCACGAACGGGCCATGTTCACGAATCATGCGGATGCCGTGATCTTTCACGTTACCCGTGACAATGGCCGAGAACGCGCGGCGCAGATTCACCGCGAGGTCGTGTCGCGACATGTCGCGACGCAACCGCAACGCGGCAACGCTCTCGTGCGTAACGTCAAACGGCATCTGCGATTCGATCGGCACCTTCAGCAGCCAGTTGAAGTAGTACGCATCGCCGGACGTGCGGCGCTGTCCCTGCACCTTGCGGATCTTGCGGCCGATCCACTGCGCCGCGCCGGGCGCGTCGTCGATGATGATGCGATAGAAGCGGCGCACGTCTTCACCGAGCGTCACCGTGATCAGGTGATCGAGGCTTTCGAAATAATCCGCGCTCGATGCGGGACCGGTGAATATCACCGGATACTTCTGATCGGCGTTCGCCGGATCGGTCAGCACGCCGAGCAAATACAACACTTCCTCGGCAGTGCCCACGCCGCCGGGGAACACCACGATGCCGTGACCCATGCGCACGAACGCTTCGAGGCGCTTCTCGATGTCGGGAAGCACCACGAGGTAATTCACCATCGGGTTCGGCGGTTCCGCAGCGATGATGCCGGGCTCCGTAAGACCGATGTAGCGCGCACCCGCCAGACGCTGCTTCACGTGCCCGATCGCTGCGCCCTTCATCGGCCCCTTCATCGCGCCCGGACCGCAACCGGTGCAGATATCGAGCCCGCGCAGCCCGAGGTGATAGCCCAGTTCCTTCGTGTATTCGTATTCGACGCGAGAAATCGAATGTCCGCCCCAGCAAACGACCGTATTCGGCCGCACGTCGGGAACCAGCACGCGCGCCTGCTTCAGGATGTGGAAGACGGCGTCGGTGATGCCTTCGCTCGAATTCAGGTCGAAACGCCGGTTGTTTTCGATCTCGGTACCGATGAACACCAGATCGCGCAGCACGGCAAACAGGTGCTGGCGGATGCCTTCCACCATACGACCGTCGACGAATGCGCTCGCGGGCGCGTTCTTGATGTTCAGCTTCAGGCCGCGCGTGCGTTGCACGATCTCGATGCTGAAGTCGTAGTAGGCGTCGAACAGCGCCGCCGCATCGTCGGTATCGTCGCCGGTGTTCAACACGGCCAGCGCGCAACGGCGGAACAGTTCGAGGATGCGCGAATCGGCGGTGCTGCGCAGTTGCTGCACTTCACGCTGCGACAACAGTTCCAGTGTGCCGCGCGGCGTGACTTCCGTGTCGATGGTCGGTCGTCGGGGCAACACTTCCGATTTGTTCATGACCCGTCCCCTTCTACGACGCTACAACGTCTTTCCCGGCGGTTCCGGTCGATCCAGCAGGAACGCCGCCAGCGCCCTTCGCGCATCGGCGTCGTCGACCGGCGGCATCGGTTGCCGCGGCTGCGCCAGGTAAGTCGCGAGCGATGCGGCATCGTAACGCGCCGTCAGCCCGGCGAGCACCACGCGTCCATCCTTGCCGTCGCCACCCAACGCGTGGCACTCCTGACATCCACGTTGGCCGAACGCAGTTGCACCGCGCGCAATCAACCGCGCATCGGCGTGAAGCGCCCCGGCATCGTGCGATGGCGCCGCGCGATCGCCGATTTCGAGCGTTCCTGTGCCGCCCGGAACGATCCGGTACACGGCGTTCGCATAATCGTCCGACACGTAGATCGTTCCATCGGGCGCTTCCGTCAGTTCCGCCGGTCGGCCGATCACGCCTTCGTCCTTCAGAAAGCCCGTGAGGAAATCTGTTGCGCTGATGGAGCCGTCGTCGTTCCAGTGCAGAGCAACGACCTTGTAGCCGTCCTTCTTGCTGCGGTTCCACGAACCATGCAGCGCGACGAGTGCGTCACCGCGAAACGCCGCAACCTGCCGGTCGCTGCGCAGGAACACAATTCCCAACGGCGCGTTATGGGCGCGGAACGGGAACGCGGGCGGAATGGACGCTTCGATCACCGCTTCGCGTCCGGCTCCAAGATCGGGATCGGGCACACGATCGCCGTTGGCAAACGGCCAGCCGTAGAAACCGCCCTGACGGATCTGATTGAGCTCGCACGGCGGGAAATCGTCGCCGAGCAGGTCGCGGCCGTTGTCGGTGGCATAAAGGGTTCCATCGGCGCGCCAGTCGAAGCCCGCGCTGTTGCGCAGCCCGGTTGCGTAGACGTCGACGAATTTCCCCTCGGGCGTGTAGCGCAGCATTGCAGCGCGGCGATCGTCCTTTTCGAGACACACGTTGCACGACGAGCCGATGGCCAGATACAAAAGCCCATCCGGACCGAAGCGGATCGTCTTCTTCCAGTGATTACCGCCGCGCGGCAAACCATCCATCACGATTTCGTACTTACCCACGACCTTGCCGGCCGCATCGTCGAATTGAACGCGCCCCACCTTGCCCTGCTCGGCGACATAGAGGTAACCGTTCCAGAGATCGAGACCGTTAGGACCGTCGAGCCCTTCGAGCAACAGGCGCCGATCAGCGGATTCGCCATCGCTGTTCAACTCATGCGAGAGCCAGTAGACGCGGTCTTTACCGGGTGAAGCGACAAGCACGTCGCCGTGCGCCGTCATGCGCAGCATCCGCGCATCGGGAATGTCGCGCGCGAACAACGCGATACCGAAACCCTCCGGCACGCTGAGGCGCGACTTGATCGTTGCCGCGTCCGCCGTGGGAACCGAAAAGAAACGCGGCGCGACATTCGCCAACATCCCCTTGAAGGGGATGTTTACGGGCGGCAACCAGAGCCAGGCCGCTATGCCGAGCACTAGGACGACCGCTACCAGACCGATCGCAATCCGTTTCAACCACTTCATCTCGCCTCTCCCAGGCTCACTTCGAATCCGAGGAAAGCCTGCCGTGGCGTACCCGGGAAGTACCGATAGTTTCCAAATGCAAAGTCGCCGCGATCTGCGTAGCGTGTATCGAGGATGTTCATCACGCGCGCGAACAGCCGCCAATGCGGACTGGCCTGCCACGATCCGCGCCAGTTCCACAACGTGAAGCCGCCGTAACTGCCGGTGCTGGCCGCGTCCACGTAGTACTTGCCCTGATACACCATCTCCACTTCGCTCTCGATGTTCGACGTCGGCTGATACAGCCAGTGAGCGCTGCCGAGCCACCGCGGCGCGGTATCCACATCGTGACCGTCTTTGATGACCTCACCGCCCGTCACGGCGCGATCGAACGCATACGTGTGCCGCGCATATGTGCCGACCATCGATAGGCGGTTGCCGGTGAACGGCGTCCAACCCATGTCCCACTCGATGCCGGCGGACTCGAGTTTGCCGTTGCTCACGTTGAACCCGGCGGCGTCGCGCAGGATCACGTTCGTGCTTCGTTCGGCGTAAATCGCGGCGCTGTAGTCGAACGTGCTCAACGCGCCGCGGCCGCCGACTTCGAATGAATCGACCTGCTCACTATCGAGATCGGCGACGTTCTGACCGCTCTGCAAACGATAGAGTTCGGTCGCTTGCGGCGGGCGGAAGCCTTGCCCCGCCAGCGCATAAAGGGTGAGTGCGGGGTCGATCGACCAGTCCACACCGAGGCGGAGCGCGGTGTTGGTGTAAGAGTCGTCGCGATCGGACGGCCTCGTGTAGAGACAACCACCGAATCCGCAGGGCGTGCCGTCGTCACGCGTGTTTCCGTCGAGCCCATTGTTGTTGTAGTCGTAGCCGAGCCATTCGAGGCGCGCGCTGTGCACCAGCGCCACCTCGTCAGTCAAGGCGTAGCGAACGTCGTAGTGCAGCGCGCTCATCAGGCTGGTCACGTCGTAGTCGTAGTGCACGCCCACCGGTCGGGTGCCGATGAGAAACGCGGAACCCTGCGCCGGGTTCTTCTGATACTCGTACAGATCGCCGTAAGCCCACTCGAAATCTGTTCCAGCACGCCAATCGAGCGCGCCGCGCGTGCCCGACAACGAAATCTGCGCACCGGCACTGTTCTGGCCATTCTCTTCGAGCGGCTCGCCGGGAAGGAAGTGCTGCAGGAACGTCATTCGCGAGCGTCGGAAATACGGCGTGATGCCGAGCTCGATGCCGGAATCGAGTTCACGCACCCACTCGCTGACGAAACGCAGCGACCAGGCGTCGCGAAAGCTCTCGGGGTTCGGATTCGACTTGCGCAGCTGATTGTCTTTGTACGCGCCTTTGCCCACCACGTAGCCGCCGGTCTCCTGGTTCAGATTCGTCCACTCGAACGTGGTGTGCACGTCGAAGCCGCCCACCGGCCCGAGTTGCGTCAACGTAACCTTCTGTTCGTCGTGACCGGTCGCGTCGCGATATCCGTTCGTGGTTACACCCATGCCGTCGAAACGCAACAGCTGTTCGTCGTAGTTCGTGCTGGCGCTGACACGCACCGCGCCGTAGTCGTCGGGACCGCCTTCGACATACAACGTGCCCGGTGTGGGAGTGGTCGGCGTCACCACGTTGATGGCGCCGTGCAACGCATTGCTGCCGAACAACGCGCTGCCGGCGCCGCGAATCACTTCGATCCGCGCCGCCTGTTCGGAATTGATCTCGAACAGGTTGTTGATGTTGCAGAAACCGGCCGGCCGGATCGGCACGCCGTTCTGGAGATACAGGAATTCACCGCACGCACCAGTACCGGTGTAAACGGGCGAACGGATTGCGGTCAGATGCTCCTCTTCGGAGCCCTTCGACACCCACACGCCGGGCACGCGCACCATCGTTTCATATATATGTGTCTGTCCGACCAGTCGCAGCGTCTCGGCATCGATGATGGAGGCGCTGCCTACCCC
>CAZLDA010000302.1:0-4927 GCA_964557875.1 uncultured Pseudomonadales bacterium
TCAGTCCATGGGCAACACGCGAAGCTTGTCGCCAGGTTTCGCGGAACGTATAGCGCTCGTCCTGATAGACGTAAAAGTCCTTGTCGGCGTGCGCGAGACTCGACCGATACAGCTCGCGCAAGTTGGCGGGTGCGTTCTTGAATACACGGAACGCGACGCCATCGATCGACTGTGGCACGACTTCGTAGGGTTGACCGGCTGCGGTCACGCGCGCGGACGCCGCCCGTATGGCTTCGATCATCATCGGTGTTGCCTCTCTTGAAGCACAAAGAGCTTGAAGGACAAAAATTCTGACACGCGTTACTGGGACTGTCAGCCGTACGGGCCGATGCGTTGACGCAACCGTCGCTGCACTGCAGGCTGCAGTCTACGGGTTGCGATGAGGCGGAACATCATGCGGGCGAACAAAGCGTTGCGGGCTTGGCGGGAACGGAAGGGAACCGTCGGCGGTTGGTTGTCGATCGGCAACGCTTACACGGCAGAGGTGATGGCAAATCTCGGGTTCGACTGGCTGTGCGTCGACCTGCAGCACGGCCTCATCGACTATCCGGATCTGATCGCGATGTTACCTGCCATCTCCACTACGGAAACGACACCAATTGTCCGGGTGCCCTGGAACGAACCGTACGAAATCATGAAGGCGCTCGATGCCGGCGCCTACGGCGTGATCGTACCGATGGTGAACAATCGCGAGGAAGCGCTGCGCGCTGTGAGCGCATGTCGTTACCCGCCCGATGGCTTGCGCTCGTTCGGGCCCATTCGCGCGGCGCTGTATGGCGGTCGAGGTTACTCGCTGGAGGCGAACGCCGAGATCGCCTGCATCGTCATGATCGAGACCGCAGAAGCGCTAGAAAACCTTCACGAGATCGTGACTACACCCGGCGTGGACGGCGTGTACGTCGGTCCGTCAGATCTCGCTCTCGCACTGGGTCTGCCCGCAATCGGTGACAACAACCATCCGAAGCACGTCGCCGCAGTCGAACGCATCCGCGTTGCGTGCGCCGAGGCCGGCGTCGCGATCGGCATCCACACGTCGAGCGTCGAATACACGCGCCGCTATCTCGAACAGGGTTTCCAGTTCGTCACGCTCGGCAGCGATAGCGGCTTCATGGGCCGTGCGGCAAACGAAGACCTGCGCGCCGCACGCGATGCCGCAAAGCGCGACATGGAGAAGACGGGTTATTGAACGGCGGCGGTGACGGTCGAACGGCGAATGTTCAGTCGCACGGCTTCGAGCAGGTCTTCAATTCTGAACGGCTTGCTCAAGACCTGTGTTACGCCCAGGTCTGCAATGCGCGCCTTATCAGCCTTGTCGGCGTAACCGGTGATGATGACGACCGGCGGCGGCTTCGACACCGAGCGCGCCAACTCTGCAAGTTCCAATCCGGATACTTGCGGCATCGATTGATCCGTGAGGATCAGCGCCAGCTCTTTGAAGTGTGCGCCGACGTAGTCGAACGCCGCGACGCTGTCGTTGAACACCCGCACCTGATAGCCCGCGTTCAACAGCACTTCGCCGATGAAGTTGCCCACGGATACTTCGTCGTCTACCACGAGGATGTGGCCATCGGGCGACGGTTCCGCGGACGCCGTCTGACGCTGCGACTGCTCCACCGGCAACAGTACCCGGAACGTGGTGCCGCGCGCGCTAGTCTCTACGGTGATGTGGCCTTCGTATTCGTGTACCAACGTGTGTATCAGCCACAGCCCGATCCCGGTACCGCTGCCGGGTGCCCGCGTCGACACGAACATATCGAAGATCCGCGGCAACAGTTCCTCGCTGATGCCGTGGCCAGTATCGGCCACCGCAATTTCCACAAACTCACCGCTCAACGCCGCGTCACAAGAGGCGCACCGCCCATGGGCACTCACGCAGCCGACGCGCACGTCGATCCGGCCGTTGCCGCTGATCGAGTCGCGCGCGTTGATCAATAGGTTCAGCACGACCTGCTGCAATTGCACGGGGTCGATCTCGACCGCAGGCTCGTTGTCTGCTGCTGTCGTCTCCATGTGAATCGTCTTTGGAATTGCCGCGCGCAACATGCGCGACACTTCGGCAATGCTGTCGCTCACCTTGATGACGACCGGCTTGCCTCGATGTGCACGCGTGAACGTGAGCATCTGCGAGATCAGATCGCGCGCGCGTTGCCCGGCAGAAATCACTTCGCGCAGATAGCCGGTCACCTGCGACGGGTTCGCGCCGGCCGGTGACGCCAGCGACAGTTCGGTGTAGCCGATGATGCTCGCCAGGATGTTGTTGAAGTCGTGCGCAATTGCCCCGGCCAACTTGCCGATCGCTTCCATCTTGCTCGCTTGCTGCAGCTGCGTTTCCAGATTCAGCCGATCCTGCTCGGACTGCTTCTGAGCGGTGACGTCTTCGATGCTCGCTATCAGACACGGCTCGTTGTCGATGTCGAGCGTGCGACCGGTTACACGAAAGTAGCGGCGGATGCCGAGCAGATTGCGCTCGAGCATCGTTGCATGCCGACGGGGCGACTGAGTAAGCCCTTCGACGAACGCGTGGCGTTGTTCAGCGTCGCCCCACACCGACATATCGGACATGTTCAGTGCCGATCCAAGCTCATCCATCATCCGCGCAAAGTTGTCGTTCGCCTCGATCAGATGGCCATCGGAAAGTCGGCTTATGAAAACCGCGTCGGGACTGTTCATGAACAACGCGTAGAACTTCTGTTGGCTCTGTGCCAACGCGCGCGCCGTGCGACGCGACTCCGTAACGTCGCGCAGGATGCCGTAGGTGCCCGCGAACTCCGCGGCGTTCGGCCGGGTTCCGTCATAGAGACCCATGGCCGACAGTTCAAGGATGTGCAGCCGTCCACGCGGGTCGTGGTACTCGAATTCCAGGTGCTGCGTCGCCCGCTGCCCGGTGCGGCGCTCGTCGATGTGGTGTTGCAATTGTGAGCGCAGGTCCGGCGCGACGAGCGCGTTCCAGTCGCGGCCGATGAGCGCCTCGCGGTCGTAGCCGAACACGTCGCGCAGCTGGTCGTTCAGGAACGTGAAGCGGCCGGCGACATCGAGCATGTAGATCAGGTCGGGTGACGCATTGATGAGAAACGCGTCGCGACGATTCGCCGCTTCCTTTTCATCGAGCATTTCCCGGTTTTCGCGCTCCAGCTGCGTGCGGCTGACCGCGTTGCGCACGCTCGCCAACAATTGTTCCGGCTCGTAGGGTTTCGGCAGATAGTCGTACGCGCCGAGGCGAAGGATCGGCGTGATTTTTTCGACGTGCGATTCACCGCTGACGACGATGGTCTTCAGCCCGCTCGAATCGCTGTCGAGTGCCTGCAGCATGTCGATGCCCGACATGTTCGGCATGTCGAGATCGAGGATGAGTACGTCGATACCTTCCGCTTTGATGCGGCGCAGACCTTTCGAACCTTCGAGTTCGAAGTCGACCGAATACCCGTGTGCACTCAACAACTCGCGCACGCTTGCGGCGTGCCCCGCGTCGTCATCGACTACGAGAACCTGAGCACTCGACATTTTTCCCCGAGCCGGTTCGACGCCGGCGTATGACTTACGGAAGTTCCCCGACTGCCTCATACTAGTGGCGCGTCGCGGAGGTTTCTATGTATTTTGCGCAGCGGATGCGCGGTCAATGACCGAGGCTCTCACCGCACAGGTATTGGCGGGCCTCATCGGTGTCGTTCTTTCGGCGATCCTCTTTTTCGTGATGCTCGGACGCAAAACGCGTGCGGCGTTCCAAGACGGTCTGCAAAGGCAGGCCGAACGCGCGAACGCGGATCATCAGCTTCTCGAAGAACGGCTCGACGCCAAAGGTCGCGAGAGCATTCGCCTGGATCAAGCGCTCAAGGCCGCTGTGCAGTCGCTCGCCGCGAGCGAAGAAGAAAATCGCCGTTTGCTCGCCGACAATTCAGCGCTGCAGGCGCGGCTCGACGAAACCAATCGCGCGTTCTCCGAGAAGGAGGCGCTCTTTAAGGAAACGGGCGCATCGTTGAAGCAGGAATTCGAGCTGCTCGCCAACAGAATCTTCGAGGAGCAGGGTCAATCGTTCGCACGAAGCAATCGCGCGCAGATCGATGGACTGCTGACGCCATTCCGGGAGCAGATCAGCGAATTCAAGCAGCGCGTCGAACAGGTGTATCACACGGAGTCGAAGGACCGCGCGTCGCTGTTGACCGAGGTCCGCAACCTGCATCGCGCCAGCGACAAGATCAATCAGGAAGCCGAGAACCTCGCGAAGGCGCTGAAGGGCGACAAGCGCCTGCAGGGCAATTGGGGCGAACTCGTGCTGGAACGGGTGCTCGACGAATCGGGCTTACGCAAGGATCACGAGTACACGTTGCAGGCAACCCGGCGCACCGAAGAAGGCGACGCCAAGCGTCCTGACGTCATCATTCATCTGCCCGACGAGAAGGACATCATCGTCGATTCGAAGGTGTCGCTCGCCGCCTACGAACGTGCGGTAGCGGCGGAAGATGACGCCGTGCGCGAGAACTTCCTTCGGCAACACGTCAACGACCTGCGTGCGCAGGTAAAGCGCCTTTCCGAACAGGAATACGACCGCTTGCTCGGCGTGCGCTCGCTCGACTTCGTGCTGTTGTTCGTGCCCATCGAGTCGGCCTTCATGCTGGCGATGGAGTACGACCAGGGGCTGTTCACCGAGGCATTCAATAAGCGCATCGTCATCGTCAGCCCGACGACGCTGCTGATGACGCTGCGCATCATTCACAACGTCTGGCGCTACGAGAAGCAGACGAAGAACGCGCAGGAGATCGCCCGTCGCGCAGGTGCGCTATACGACAAGCTTCGCCTCGTAATGGAAGACATGGCGAAGCTCGGTTCGTTGTTGCGCACTGCGGATGAGAGTTACCAGACCGCGATGCAGAAGCTCGCCAGCGGGAAGGGCAACCTGGTGCGGCAGGTCGAGCACTTCCGCGAGTTGGGC
>CAZLDA010000302.1:4937-5602 GCA_964557875.1 uncultured Pseudomonadales bacterium
CGTGCGCCGTCCGTTCCCGCGCGAGTTGCTCGACACTGCGGAGGATGCGTCGGAACTCGACCCTCTCGATGCCGTGGCCGAACTGACGCTGCCGGACGATCTGCCGGAAGACCCAGACGCCTGAAACGCTATTCCCGGATTCCGCCTTGTGTGAGCTTCCGGGGATCGAGCAGACGCGCCAGGTCTTCCCGATCGAGATCGGTCATCTCGGCAGCCACGTCGATCACCGCTCTGCCTTCCTCGTAAGCACGCTTCGCGATCTTCGCCGCGTTCTGGTACCCGATGATCGGGTTCAACGCAGTCACGAGGATGGGATTACGGGCGAGCGCCGCGTCGAGGTTGTCGTGCCGCACGATGAAGCCGCTGATCGCGTCATCCGCCAGCAGACGCGATACGTTTGCGAGCAACTCGATGCTCTGCAGAAGATTCAGTGCGATCACCGGCAGCATCACGTTCAATTGGAAGTTACCGGACTGGCCGCCGATCGTGATTGTCGTATCGTTGCCGATCACCTGCGCGGCAACCATCGCGGCGGCTTCGGGAATCACCGGATTCACTTTGCCCGGCATGATGCTGCTGCCCGGTTGAAGTGCGTTCAGTTCGATTTCGCCGAGGCCCGCGAGCGGACCGCGCGCACGCGGCTCGAAATGCTGGACCGTGTCGTC
>CAZLDA010000303.1:0-1305 GCA_964557875.1 uncultured Pseudomonadales bacterium
CGATGTGCCAGTACTGGCGCACCGACGGATCTGCTGCGCCGCCTTCGCGGATCACGAATTCATTCGCGAGAGACCATGTGGTGCCGTCGTTGGAAACGCATCCGCGCACACCCCACGGATGGCGGCGATAGCCGTACACCGCGAGCACACGACCGTCTTTCAGTTGAATCACGTCGGCCGGATAACCCCACAACGGCGTTCGGATCGGTCTGCTCCAGCTCGCGCCGTCGTCATCCGAGTAACAGAACCACATGTTGTCGAAGCGCAGCGGCCGCGCCTGCGTGCGCAGCAGACAGACAAGTCGTCCGGTCGAAAGACGGGCCATGCCCGCCTCAGCCCATTCGAGGATGTGCGCGGGGTCGTACGCGACCGTCGCCCAGTATTCCCAGTTGTTGCCGCCGTCGTCGGAACGCAGCACGAATACGCGGGGCGTTTCGCCGCCCTGCGCGAACCACTCGCGCGTGAACGTGCCGTGCAACGGCATCAGCAAACCGCCGTCGGCGAGCTCGATGATGTGGCCCGCGCCGGATCCGCCGACGATGTAGGGGCCGAGGCCCGAGTCCGCCACCGGCGACGTATTCACAGGAATGGGCGCCGACCACGTGGCGCCGTTGTCCTTCGACCGACACAACGCGTAGCCCGTCTGGCGCTTCAGCCGCTCGCGACGCCCCGGCGGCGGACCGCCCATGATCTGGTCCGCGCCCCCTTTCAGGGCCGTTGGCGCCATGAAGCTGCAGACGCGCGTATGCATCAGGATTTCACCGGTGGATATCTGTGCGAACGCGCAGTCCCAGTTACCGACGTGCTCGCTCCAGGGCCACACGGTGCGACGCGTTGCGATGTCCCACGTGCGACCGCCATCCGACGACTTGATGAGACACGACTGGCCGCTATCGGCGTGCACGCGCCCGCGTTCCTGGTTGTAGCCGAGCAGCAGCTCGCCGTTGGCGAGCTTGATCAGGCTGCCCTGATTACAGGCGTGATCGGGGTCGTGATAGGCGAGTACGTGCTGCATATCCATCGTTGCGCGGCCCATCTGTGGGGTAATCGTAGGCTAGCCCGGAGCCTTTGGGAGCGTCCATCCAATCCTGTACCATCGCCGCCTTCTCACGACTCGACACAAGTGATCGAACGGATGACGCGACATCGCACCCGGATTCTGCGCACGTGAGCGACACGTCGCCGGCGGTTCTGGGTGCACTCAGACATCGCAACTTCACTCTGTTTCTCGTCGCACGCTTCATCGCAACGCTTGCAGTTCAGATGCAGAGCGTCGCGGTTGGTTGGCAGGTTTACGCACTCACG
>CAZLDA010000303.1:1315-5591 GCA_964557875.1 uncultured Pseudomonadales bacterium
CATTGAAGCCGTTCGTTTGCATCGACGCCTGACCGATCACGAACGATCCGCTCGATCTCGGTCTGATCGGGCTCGCCCAGTTTCTGCCTTTCATCGTGCTGGTCTTGCCGGCCGGACAGATCGCCGACCGCTACGATCGCAAGCTCATTCTCGCGACGTGTTACATAGTTGAAGTCGCTTGCGCGGTGCTGTTGCTCAGCTTCACGATGCATGGGTTGAGCACGGCGTGGCCCGTGTTTCTGGTACTGCTGCTGTTCGGCGCGGCGCGCGCGTTCGCGATGCCCACGTCGCAGGCGATCACGCCGAACCTGGTGCCGCGCGAAATCTTCGGCAACGCCGTTGCACTCAATTCATCGACGTTTCACGTGGCGACTATCGTCGGTCCGTCGCTTGGCGGTTTGATGTATGTGGCAGGACCCGCGACCGTCTACTCGGTGGTGAGTACGCTGTTGCTCATATCGGTCGCCTTCATGCTTGCGGTGCGAATGCCGGCGACGATTCGAAGCACCGAGCCTGCGAGTTGGCACACAGTGCTCGAAGGCATGCGCTTCGTTCGATCGCGGCCCGTCGTGCTCGGCGCGATTTCACTCGACCTGTTCGCGGTGCTGTTCGGGGGCGCAACGGCGATGCTGCCCGTGTTCGCCAAGGACATTCTCGCGACCGGCCCGGAAGGACTAGGCCTGTTGCGCACCGCGCCGGCGGTCGGCGCCGCCGCCACCGCCGCAGTACTCGCGTTTTATCCAATTACTCGATCAGTCGGACGATGGATGTTCGGCGGTGTCGCGCTGTTCGGCATCGCGATCATCACATTCGGACTCTCCAACAGTTTTTCACTGTCGCTGGCCGCGCTCGTTACGCTCGGCGCAGGCGACATGGTTAGCGTCTACATCCGGCACATCCTGATTCAGCTCGAAACGCCGGACGAGATCCGGGGCCGCGTCAGCGCCGTGAACGCAGTGTTCATCGGCGCGTCGAACGAACTCGGCGAGTTCGAATCGGGCGTAACTGCGGTGTGGTTCGGGTTGGTGCCTTCGGTGGTGTTCGGTGGCCTCGCTACGATTGCGGTGACCGGTCTGTGGATGCGCCTGTTCCCGGCGCTGCGCACCATGGATCGATTTCCAGGCGCCGATAAGACCGGATAGCCTCCCCCAACAGAATTGCTGGCGACTAAACGTCGACCTCGCCCTCCGCCCACGCCTTGATCAGATGGTGCGCAATCGCGATCGGCCCCGGCACCCGCAGTTCGGAGTTCTTGCCGGCAAGCGCCGCCCGAACGGCATCGCGCGTGAACCATCGCACGTCGGCCATTTCTGCGGGATCGATCGTGATCTTCGTGGTCAGCGCGCGACCGTGGCAGCCAATCATCAACGACGACGGAAACGGCCACGGTTGCGACGAGTGATATCGCACGGCACCGACCAGCACGCCCGCTTCTTCGCGAATTTCGCGCCGCACCGCTTCTTCGATCGACTCGCCCTGATCGATGAACCCCGCCAGCGCCGAGTACATACCACTGGCCGCGAGGCGACCCGCGGATTGTCCAAGCAAACAACGGTCGCCGTCGAGAATCAGCATGATCGCCACCGGATCGGTGCGCGGAAAATGCTCGGTTTTGCACGTACCGCAGATACGCACGTGGCCGCCGCGCGACGGTTCGCTCGGCGCGCCGCACGCGCTGCAATACCGGTGGCTGCGATGCCAGCCGACCTGTGCGCGACTCTGCGCGACGATGCCGGTCTCTTCGATCGCTAGACGCATGGCAGCGGCGCGCGCGTCTTCGAAACGCCACGCGTCGTCGAGATTCAGTTCATGTACCGGATCGCCCAGTTCAGAAACGTCGATGGCGAAGTGAGCAACGCCGTCGAGCAGCCCGAGGAATACCGGCGCAACGGCAATATCGAGGCGCGTGATGTCCGCGCGACTCAGCCAGCCGAGCCGCAGCTCGCCCGTGTCGTGCACCAGCACGTTCAAGCGCGCCAACGGCAGGAACCTGCTGCCGGAATTGTGTTCGGCGGCGGCGAGCCATTCCGGGTCGCGGCGTTGCGCATCGGCGCGGTCGAACGGATTGCCGGCGAAGACGTGAGTGGTTTCCAACGCGCTGTTCCTGTTGATGAGAGGGTTGGCCATTCTCGCAGACATTCCGTTCATTGATGGGCGCTGCTTGAATTGCGGCCGCGCCGACGCGCCGGATATCGTGCTGCGAACCGCCCGGAGACCTGCCATGGTGCAACTGAACGGCGACGCTTGCCCGATCAACTGCGGGCGATCCTGACATGGCTGACGCGCTGACGATCAAACACTGGGATGGACCGCCGCTCGAGGCATGGCATGCGTGGCGGCCCGAGCAGGCGGCCGCCCAGCTTGCCGGCGTCGGTATCGACTGGTGCGTGGTCGGCGGTTGGTCGATCGACCTGTGGCTCGATCGCGAAACGCGCAAACACGAAGACCTGGAGATTGCGATTCTGCGCGACGACTTCGCCGCCATCCGACGTCACTTGCGCGCGTTCGACCTGCACAGCGTCGGCGACGGCGAGGTGCGCAAACTGGCACGAGACGACATGCCTCCAGTCGACAAACACCAGAACTGGGTGCTCGATACAGCGGCGAATGAATGGCGTATGGACATCATGATGGAACCCGGCGACGCACGAACGTGGGTGTTTCGCCGCGACCTGACGATCACGGCGCCCCGCGCTCAGATGATCGGTACGCGCAACGGCATCCCGTTCCTAAAGCCCCAGGCTGCACTGCTGTACAAGGCGAAGGCGTCGCGTCCGAAAGACGAGGCCGATTTTGCCGTCTGCCTGCCCGCTCTCGATGACGCCGCGCGCGCATGGCTCGCGACCGCGCTGACGCGCGTGCATCCGGATCATCACTGGATTGCGGCGCTCTCCGGCCGTTAGCGACCGGACGAGTTCTTCGGAGGAGTATCCGGCGGAGTTCGCGGCGGTTCGTCCTCGGAGGATTTCTCCGGCGCAGGCGTTCTCGAAGATGAGATGATCCGCGCTGCGCTAACGGTGGAAGTCTGGCGCGGTGGTGCTGGAACAGTCCGCGCCGGACTCAGAATCGATCCCTGCTTCGCCTGAATCGTGCGCGGTGTACTAACGGTCGAGGTCGGGGGCGGCAACGGCGCGCCGGCTTTCGGCGCCGATGGTGTCGCCGCCACGGCCTCGGGCGCAAACACGTCAACGCTCAAGTCGAACGTGCGCAGATCGTTGCCCGACATCGAACCGATCCCAACCATCTGGCGCGCCACTTCCTCGCCCTTCTGATTGCGGATCGTGATTACCACCGAGTATTCCCACGGCGTGTTGCCCGCGGGATGACGGATCGTGCCTTCGACGTGCAGTGCGGAAAAGCGCTCGCCCGCCTGTTCAGCCGCCAGCCCGTGTTTCAGGTGATGGCGACAGACAGGACAGATACTCGCGCTTTCGAGGATCTCGGATCGGCAGTGTGGACATCTACGACTCTTGCCCGGCGAAACCGAGCGAGTCGCGCTCATGCCGCGGAGCCTTCCTTCTTCGGACTGGTGGATGCACCGGTCGGATCCCAGCCGAATTCGACGCGTCCGCGCATGCGCGAGCCGGCCGACACGGTCAACGTGCCCGCTTTCAGGTCGCCGTTCATGACGCCGGTCGAAGCCAGTTCGACGGAAGATGCCGCATCGATGTTGCCTTCGAGCTCGCCGCCGACGGTGACGGTCTTCGCCTTGACGCCGCCGGTCAGCTTGGCGCCCGGCTCGATCGTCAGGTTGCCTTCGACGTGCACGTCGCCTTTGAAGTTACCGGCGATGCGCACATGACCTGCGCCTTCGATCTTGCCCTCGATCGCGAGCCCGGCCGCGATGACCGATTCTTTCTGCTCCATACGGGGTGCTCTTACCGTTGTGTCGGCTACCGGCCGAGCCGGCGGTGGGGGTGGTGCTTGACGTTCCGGCTCCCTGGCGGTCGGAGTCGGGATGTTAGGAACCGGCGCGGCGCCGGGCTTATCGTTTTCTTTCCAAAGTGCCATTCGCGTCGGCTCCTTTCGACATGGAGGGAGCAGCGAGTGTATCAACATCGCGCGCGCTGCAAAGTCCTGTGACCCGGTGCGATGTGACGTCGGCTGCGCTGGACGTTTGGTTCTGTGACTTGCACCTCACTACCTCGAGGCTTTTCTCAAGGAACAGGACACAGAGTTTCAAAATGCTCCTTGAGATTCGTCAGCATCCTGGTGGGCGTGCCGACGATGCGCTGACGTGCGAGCCATGCCGGCACGCCGCGGATCGCCGCAGAAG
>CAZLDA010000304.1:0-5588 GCA_964557875.1 uncultured Pseudomonadales bacterium
CCCTGTATGAGCGCTGCATCGGTACGAGCACGGCGGGTACACGCGAGATCCTCGGTGGAGCGTTGGGATTCGACGTCTACGATCGCATCGGAAAGGACTGGTTCGATCGATACGGAGCGCGCGTACGCACCCAGGCGGTCGACGTGAAAGACGGCGGGCGCGAAATGCTGGAGCTGACCCGTTCGCTCGGAATACCCGTTGCACTCGCCACGTCCACGGCCACCGAACTCGCCCGGATCAAGCTGGGGTTGGCCGGTTTGCTCGACTTCTTCGTAGCGGTCGTCGGTGGCGATGCCGTCGCCAATCCCAAGCCGCACCCTGAGCCCTATCTGACGGCCGCCGCGGCGCTTGGCTTTGCACCGAATCGGTGCTGGGCAATCGAAGATTCCGACAATGGCGTACGCGCGGCACACGCGGCCGGGCTGTTCGTGTTCCAGGTGCCCGATCTCGTCCAGCCGACCGCGGAGATACGCGGCATCGGTCACCCGGTGGTGCCGAGTCTGCGCGACGTCGCGCGCGCGCTGATCGAGCGCTTCGGCGAGCGCTCCGGCTAAAGGACTGTGACTTAGTCAGTGGAACAGAACTTTCCCGGCGGGCGATGATCTCACTGTTCTTCCAATCCCCCTGATGATGATTTCGAGCGGCGCAGTTCGCCGCGGAGTGATTTCGATGATTGACCGGAGCGAGTCCCACCTCATCGCTCGAGAGCAACGCAACCGAGGCGACGCGAGCAACGATTCCGTTCGTGCGCGTCGTGCACGCGCGGGCGCTATCGCGCACGAATCGGCGCGCCCGACGCGTGTCGAACCGACGCTTGGCGATCCTTCCAAACCGACGACCCCGCGCACCCGCTGATTCTCGCGCCGGCTGCGACCGCCGCTTGCGCGCGCCACGTTTGTTGCAATCGGCGCATGCGTCACTATCATTACGCCGGTTTGTTGGAGTCGATGATGAATTGCCTGGCGCGTAACCAAACGACGACGACCACTGCCACGACTACGTGGCGGGTTGCCTGACGTCGTACGCAACAAACGTACGCGACAAAAGAGGCGGCCCGAATCTAGAGGTCGCCTTCGAACAGAAACCCCGGAAGGCGACCGCCAACGGGGTTTTTCTTTTTTTGGAGGAAAGATGGATAGCTTGGAGCACAGCGGCGAACTGAGCCCCGACGACGCGCTGTATCAGATTCGACACAGCCTCTCGCACGTCCTTGCACAGGCAGTGCTCGAGTTGCGGCCCGGCACGACGCTCGGATTCGGCCCGCCGATCAAAGACGGCTTCTACTACGACTTCATTCTCAGTGCGCCGCTCACCGAAGAGGATTTTCCGGAGATCGAGCAGCGCATGCGCAAGATCCTCAAGAAGGGTCAGCGCTTCGATCGTGAAGAGTTGCCGAAGGAAGCGGCGCTCGCTCGCCTTGGTGACATGAAAGAACCGTACAAGCGTGAGTACGCACTCGAACTGTTCGAAAAGAAGAACCTGCAGACGTTGTCGTTCTATCGCAACGGTCCCTTCCTCGACATGTGCGAAGGGCCGCACGTGCACACGACCAAGGAAATTCCACGCGATGCGTTCAAGCTGAAGAGCCTCGCGGGCGCGTATTGGCGCGGCGATTCCAAGAACGTGATGATGACGCGCATCTACGCGTGGGCATTCGCGAGCAAGGAAGAGCTCGATCAGTACGTTGCAAGATACGAACAGGCGCTGGCGCGCGACCACAAGAAACTCGGCCGCGAATTGGGGCTGTATCATCTCGATAACGACATCGGTAAGGGGCTGCCGTTGTGGCTGCCCAACGGCACCGTCATTCGCGACGAAATCGAAAAGCTCGCGAAGGAGCTCGAGTTCAAGGGCGGCTATCAGCGCGTTTCCACGCCGCACCTCGCCAAAGCCGATCTGTATTACCGCACCGGTCATTTGCCGTACTACGCCGATCACATGTATCCGTTGATGGAGATGCGCGAGTCGACGGAAGACGGCGGCGAGGTGCGTGAAGCGTACGCGCTGCGCCCTATGAACTGCCCGCACCACCATCGCGTGTATGCGTCGTCTCCGCGCAGCTATCGAGAGTTGCCCCTTCGGCTGGCGGAATACGGTCAGGTGTACCGCTTCGAAGACTCGGGCGCCGTCGGCGGCCTGGTTCGTGTGCGCGGCATGTGCATCAACGACGCGCACATCTACTGCACCGCGGCACAGGTGAAAGACGAATTCAAAGCGGTGCTCGCGATGTACAAAGAGGCCTACGCCATTCTCGGCCTGGACAGCTACACGGTGCGTTTGTCGCGATCCGACTTCACCGATCCGAAGGGTAAGGAAAAGTACATCGACAATCCGCAGGCGTGGGCCGACTCGGAACGTGTTCTCACCGAGGTTTTGCAGGAGCTAGGCATCAACTACATCGATGGACCGGGCGAAGCAGCCTTCTACGGACCGAAGATCGACATTCAGTTCCCGACCGTGACGGGACGCGACGAAACCGTCAGCACCGTGCAACTCGACTTCGCTCAGCCGGCGCGTAT
The DNA here is from genome assembly GCA_964557875.1 of uncultured Pseudomonadales bacterium. Taxonomy (GTDB): domain Bacteria; phylum Pseudomonadota; class Gammaproteobacteria; order Pseudomonadales; family Azotimanducaceae; genus DATJGR01. Next base: position 2,520 of record CAZLDA010000304.1, read on the forward strand.
GGGGCTCACGTACGTCGGGTCCGACGGTGCCGAACACATGCCGTACTGCATCCACCGGGCGCCGTTCAGCACCCATGAACGGATGGTGGCGTTTCTGATCGAGCATTTCGGCGGCGCATTCCCGACGTGGCTCGCGCCGATTCAGGTGCAGGTGCTCACGGTGTCGGAACAGTACGAAGCGTATGGACGCAGCCTCGTCGACCGGCTGCGCAATCAGATGGTGCGCGCGGAACTCGCGACGCAGAGTGAAACGGTATCGAAGAAGATCCGCGAAGGCACGACGCGCAAAATTCCGTTGCTATTGATCGTGGGAGAACGCGAGCAGGCTGACGGCACGGTGACTTTGCGTCGCTACGGCCAGCCGCAGCAACACACGATGTCGATTGCGGATTTCGAAGCGGCGTTACGTCGTGCGATCGATCAGCGAACGCTCGACTTCGCTGTTTGATTAGAGAGTGTTTGACCAGCGAGGCCGCCTAACGCGCGAGCGTTAGCGCGGCCTAGCGGTCATTGCATTGCCGTGTCGACCGACGGCTTCCCGATGCTCGCGATCTGGCGCGTCTGGTTGACGTAGTCGATCAGAACGTACGCGCCTTCCTTGATCATCGCGTCGTCCTCCGGCGACTTCTTGGCGCTGTCGCCAGCGTCGTCTTCTGCTTCTTCGGCGTCGAGCTTCGCGTCGAGTTCTTCGATGTTCGTTAGCTTAGGCTCGCCTTTCGCCGTGCGCAGCTTGTTCTCGATGGCGAGACGCCAGGCGTCTTCATCTTTCTTTTCCTTGATGCGAACCGCTTCGTTCAGCGAGATATCGGTCTTTTTCGCGTTCTCGCGGCTCTTGTCCATCAACGCGCGCAGATACTCGAAGTCCGGGTTCGTTGCGACGCGGTCGCGGTGTTTGTCGACCAGCACCGGCAGCACGGTTTGCACTTGCGTTGCATGCGGATACACAGCCGGTTTGATTTCGTCCCACGGCATTGCGTCTTCGAGCGAACTCTCTCCGATCTTGTCGGTGTCGTAGACCTCGGGGAATTCGACGTCGGGCAGCACACCCTGATGTTGCGTGCTCTGTCCCGATACGCGATAGAACTTCGCTTGCGTGATTTTCAACTGGCCGCGATTCAGCGGTATCAGCGTTTGTACGGTGCCTTTGCCGAACGTCTGACTGCCGATGATCGGGCCGCGGCCGTAGTCCTGAATCGCACCGGCGAAGATCTCGGAAGCTGAGGCCGAAAGCCGATTCACCATCACTGCCATCGGACCGTCCCAGGCGATTGCGTCATCGGTATCGGCATAGATGTTGGCGCGACGGTTGGCCGTCTTCACTTGAACCGTTGGGCCGGACTTGATGAAGAGCCCCGTCAGCGAATCGGCTTCCTGCAGGGAACCGCCGCCGTTGTTGCGCAGGTCGATGATGATGCCTTCGACACCTTCGGCCTTCAGCTGATCGATCAGCGCGTGCACGTCGCGCGTAGTGCTCTTGTAGTCCGGGTTGCCTTCCTGGACCGCTTTGAAGTCGACATAGAAGGTCGGGATCTCGATGATGCCGATCTTGTGCGTGGTGCCCCCTTGCTGGAGTGTCAGCAACTTCTTCTGCGCCGACTGCTCTTCGAGCTGAACCGTGTTGCGTGTGATGCTGACGAGGCGCGATTTGCTGTCTTCTGCCGCGGCCGGAATGATCTCGAGGCGAACCACCGACGCTTTCGGACCGCGAATCAGCTCGACCACGTCGTCCAGCCGCCAGCCGACCACATCGATCAACTTACCGCTTTCGCCCTGACCGACACCGATGATGCGGTCGGACGGTTTCAGCGCACCGGCTTTATCGGCCGGACCGGCGGGAACGAGGCGCACCACTTCGGTGTAGTCGTCTTCGGTGCGCAACACGGCGCCAATGCCCTCGAGGGACAGGGACATGTTGATGTTGAAGTTCTCGGACGTGCGCGGCGAGAAATACTGCGTGTGCGGATCGTAGGTGCTCGCGTACGCGTTCACGTATACCTGGAACGCGTCTTCGCTGTTGGTCTGCGTCGCTTGCTTCAGACGGTTCTTGTAGCGCTTCGTCAGCACGTCCTGGATTTCGGCAATCTGTTTGCCGTTAAGCTTCATGCCGAGTACCGCAGCCTTCAGCCGCTTGCGCCATAGATCGTCGAGTTCCGCAGTGGTCGCCGCCCACGGCGCGTTTTTGCGTTCCACCTCGATGGACTCGTCGGTATCGAACGTCATCGTCTGCAAACCCTGATTCAACTGGGTGATCAGGAATTCGAGACGTTCTTCGAGGCGCACCTGATAGCGGTTGAAAATGTCGAACGCGGGGTCGAGGTCGCCGCGCTTCAGCGCATCGTCCAGCACATAGCGATACTTCTCCAACGCCTGAATGTCGGAGGCGAGAAAGTAGGCGTGGCCGCTGTCGAGGAGATCGATGTACTTGTCGAAGAGTTCGCTCGACGCCGCGTCATCGAGCGGCTTCTGCAGATAGTGGTTGTGCCGCAACTGTTCGACGATCGATAAGCTGGTTCGCGGATGTACGTCGAGCGGATGCAGTGCTTCCGGAATCGGGAAGCTGAGTACCGGTGCAGCTGCATCGGCCGGTGGAGTAGCAGTCGCCGTGTTGGTGGCGGTTGCGTTCGGCAGTTGCGCGCTGTTGGGAGGCGGCGCTGCGAGCGCCAGCGTCGTGACCAACGCCGCTATCAGGCCGCCGACAATTTGTGTCGTACCGCTTCTTGTCGCAAAGCGCGCGGACACACCAAATCCGAGAGTTCGATCCAACATCGATCACCACCGCCTACTGCAAGTCGTGTATTCTGACGCCCGCGTCGCACCTTAGGTTCCGTGAGAGCGAAGCTCTCACCCTGAGGTCCCACTCAAGACTCTGCGGATTCCGATCGGCCCCGACGATTCCAAGGCAGCCTATTCGAAGGTCCCTGGAGCCGCAGTAAGAAGATGTAATCCGGACGAGGAAACTACCTTATGAAGATTCGATTGCCCTCGCAAGTAGCGACACGTGCAGCGTCCGTTGCGATCGGAAGAACGACGTTCGTGATCGCGCTCGCGCTCGGTGCCGCCGCGTGCCAG
>CAZLDA010000305.1:0-5564 GCA_964557875.1 uncultured Pseudomonadales bacterium
CGAGCTGCGAGCGATAGTTGCCCGACAACAATGCGTAGCGCAGCACTTCGCCGCCATGACGCGCCAGCAACGCGCGCAGCGTGATGATGTTGCCGACCGACTTCGACATCTTCTCGTCGCCGAGCGTCAGCATGCCGTTGTGCAGCCAGTAACGAACGTAAGCCTCGCCGTCGTCCACGCAGCGCCCCTGCGCGAGTTCGTTTTCATGGTGCGGGAACGTGAGGTCGGAACCGCCGCCGTGAATGTCGATGGTGTTGCCGAGGTGCTTGCGGATCATCGCGGAGCATTCGATGTGCCAACCGGGGCGGCCGCGTCCCCACGGGCTGTCCCAACCGGGCAACTCGGGGGTGGACGGCTTCCACAACACGAAATCCTTGGGGTCGCGTTTGTACGGAGCCACTTCAACGCGAGCGCCGTCGAGCATGTCTTCGAGCGAGCGATGCGAGAGCTCACCGTAGTTCGGATCCGACGGTACGTTGAACAGCACGTGACCTTGCGCCGCATAGGCGTGGCCACGCGCGATCAATTGCTCGATCATCGCGATGATCTCGTGGATGTGATGCGTCGCGCGCGGTTCCACCGTGGGCAGCAGATTGCCGAGTGCACGCACGTCTTCGTTGTACGCAACGGTGAAGCGTTCGGCGAAGTCGGCGATCGACTCGCCGGCTTCGAGCGCGGCTTTGTTGATCTTGTCGTCGATGTCGGTGATGTTGCTGGCGTATCGCACCTTCGGATACGCAGCGGACAACAGCCTGTACAACACGTCGAACACCACGGCGGGACGGCCGTTGCCGATGTGTACGAGGTTGTAAACCGTAGGGCCGCAGACATACATCGTCACGCAGTTCGGATCGAGTGGCTCGAACGGTTCTTTACGCCCGGAGAGGGTGTTGTGCAGTGTGATCTGGATGCTCATGCGGCAGGTTCCCGGTGATTAGGCGACGCGGAGGGTGGGTGAAGCCGAACGGAATCAGCAACAACAGGAACAACAACAGCGTCGCGGCGGGGTGGAACTGTCTGCATGGGGGATGAACATGCGCGGCATTATAGGTTCACTTCGGCGAGGCGTACATCTGTTCCGGGCTGCGTTCCGGTGTGTCAGTTACCGTTACCCGGTCGCCGTCCACTTTCAGATAGAAGCAACTGCGCTGGCCGGTGTGACAAGCGGGACCGGTCTGCTCCACGATCAGCAGTATCGCGTCGCCGTCGCAATCCACCCGCAGTTCACGCAACGTCTGGATGTTCCCGGACTCTTCGCCTTTGCGCCAAACACGTTTCCGGCTGCGCGAGTAGTAACAGACGCGACCCGTAGCAAGCGTCTCTTCCAACGTGGCGCGGTTCATGTACCCGACCATCGCGATTTCGCCGGTGTCGTGGCGTTGCGCGATGGCCGGAATCAGCCCGCCATCGTTGAACTGCAGCGCATCGAGTATTTCGGCCAGCCCAACCGACTCACCTGCCGGCGCACGTTCGAGGCGTTTGAACAGCGGCGCGGACATTGCGTTATAGAACCGATTCGAACGTTTCGAGTTCGGGATGACCGAGATAGGTGCCTTTACGCGGATTCGCCTGGCCGTGCGCTTTTCGAAACGCGTCGGATTGCGTCCACGCAACGAATGCGGCGCGCGACTTCCACACCGAGTGCGAAGCGTAAAGCGTGTGCGCTTCGGTGGTCGCGCCCTTCAGTAGAAGGAACGATTCGAAACCGGGCACGCCGTCGAGAAAGCTCTCCCGGTTGCGCCACACGGCCTCGAAATCCGCTTCATGTCCCAAGGCAATTTTGAAGCGATTCATCGCGATGAACATCGTTTACTCCCGATCGTGCTAGCCGCCGAACCGACTGGCGAGGTGAGCATACACCGCACGTAATCCCATCGCTTCGCCCCCCTCGGGCCGACCTGCGGTTGAGGACAGGTTCCACGCCATCAGATCGAAGTGCGCCCACGGAGTTCCGGTTTTCACGAATCCTTCGAGGAACAGCGCGGCGGTGATTGCGCCCGCGTATGGCGAAGCGGAACCGTTGGCGACGTCGGCCACTTTGCTGTCGAGCATCTTTCGATACGGCTGATGCAGCGGCATGCGCCACACCGGATCGGCCACGCGTCGGCCGGCTTCGATGATGCCGTCCGCGAGCGCATCGTCGTTGCTGAACAACGCCGGCACGTCGGTGCCGAGGGCGGTGCGTGCGGCGCCGGTGAGCGTTGCGAAGTCGATGATGATGCCGGGATCCGTTTCGCACGCGAGTGCGAGTGCGTCGCACAGGACCAACCGCCCCTCAGCGTCGGTGTTGTCGATTTCGATGGTGGTGCCTTTGCGCGAGCGAACGATGTCGCCCGGACGAAACGCATTGCCGGCGATCGCGTTCTCCACGGCGGGCACGAGCACGCGCAACCGTACCGGCAACTTCTGCGACATCACCAGACGCGCGATACCGAGCACGTGCGCGGCGCCGCCCATGTCTTTCTTCATGAGGCGCATGCCGTTGGACGGCTTGATGTCGAGGCCGCCGGAGTCGAAGCAAACACCTTTGCCGATGAGCGTTACGCGCGGATCGCCGTCTTTGCCCCACGTCAGATCGATCAGCCGCGGCGCGTTGGCGCTTGCGCGCCCGACCGCGTGAATCGTGGGGAAGTTCTGCGCGAGCAGGTCGTCGCCGACGATGACGTTGCAGTTGGCGGCGAACTCTTTCGCGAGCGCTACGGCTGCGTCGGCAAGTTGCTCCGGCAACATGTCGGACGCTGGCGTGTTGATCAGATCCCTGACGAGTGCGGTCGCGTCGAGCTGGTCGCGCAGCAGCGCCGCGTTGCACGCCTTTGGTACCACTAATCGCGCCGGCGCCCGATCCGCTGTTTTGTAGCGTGTGTAGCGATACGCGCCGAGTCCCCAACCGAGCACCGTGAGATCGGCCGATGCTTGGGCGATCGAAACTGCGCGATAGTCACCGGCCGGTAAACGAAACGGCAGATCGCCGGCTGCGTACAGCGCGTCATTGCCGATCACCGCGAGAACCGCGCTTGCTGAGCCGTCCGCGGGTAGCCACGCGATGGTGCCCGCGTCGCCGCGATGCTGAGTGGACGCGAGCCACCGGCGCACCTGTTCTGACTGCTCTGCGCTCCACGCGGCGTAGTCGGCCGCGCTCACGAGGTGCAGCGGCGTTGCGGAAGATGCGTCGGCGAAGCACAACGCGGTGTCGGCAAAACTGGCCATGATTAAAGCGTCTTGATGGGAATGGTTGAGGAATTCGCAGGCGCGAGGCCGAGATTGTTCTTTTCGAGAATGCGATCGGCACGGTAACTCGAACGCACTAATGGTCCGGACGCCACTTCGGTGAAACCGCGCTCGAGTCCCCATTCGCGATAGCGCGCGAACTCGTCGGGATGTACCCAGCGCACAACCGCGAGGTGGTTCAGCGTCGGCCGCAGATACTGGCCCAGCGTCAGGATGTCTACATCGCGAGAGCGGAGGTCATCCATCGTCGCGCAGATTTCCGCATCGGTTTCTCCCAGCCCGAGCATCAAACTGGATTTCGTCAGAATGTCGCTGCGATGACGCTTCGCGTGCTGAAGCACGCGAAGCGTGCGTTCGTAACCCGCCCGCGGATCGCGCACCGGATGGGTGAGCCGCTCGACGGTTTCGATGTTCTGCGCAAACACCTGCAAGCCGGAATCGACCACCACTTCGATGGCGGCACGATCGCCGTTGAAATCCGGCGTGAGTGCTTCAATGGCCGTCGTCGGATTCACGGCCTTGATCGCGCGCACGCACGCGGCGTAGTGCGCCGCGCCGCCGTCGGGCAGGTCGTCGCGGTCTACGGAGGTCAGCACGATGTAGCGCAGCGCCATTAACCGCACCGCTTCGGCGGCGTTGGCCGGTTCGTCGGCATCGAGCCAGCCGTTTGGATTGCCGGTGTCGACCGCACAGAAGCGGCACGCGCGCGTGCACACCGAGCCCATCAACATGATCGTGGCGGTGCCGTTGTCCCAGCACTCGCCGATGTTCGGACAATGCGACTCTTCGCAAACGGTGCTCAGGCGGTTATCGCGGACCGTGCGCTTCACAGCGTCGAAGGTCTTGCCGCTGCCGATGCGCGCGCGCAGCCACGGCGGCTTGCGCTCGCTGGTACGCGTCGCGGCCGGGTCCCGTTTGATGCCGTTCTTGATGGCGTTGAAGCCGAGGGCGGTTTGGAATTTCTCGCCGCTCTTGGGTTCGCCCCGCTTGGATTGATCGCTCATGCGCGCATTCTAGCTGTGTTACCGGGATCCGATAGCACGTCGAGTCGCATCAGCGAATGTCTGTTTCGTGCTGAATAGCCTCGTCGATCTCGGCGTCAGTGACCGCCTGAAACTGCAGCGTGTGCAGCGTGTAGTAGAGGCCGCGTCGGGCCAGCAGTTCCTCATGCGTGCCGAGTTCTTCGACGCGGCCATGGTGCAGCACCAGCACGCGATCGGCTTCCTGAATCGTCTGCAGCCGGTGAGCGATGAGGATCGACGTGCGTCCGGCGGTGAGCTTGCGGAGTGCGTCCTGAATCAGCAGTTCAGTTTCGGTGTCGATGCTGGCGGTGGCTTCGTCGAGCACCAGAATTTCCGGATCGGCGGCGAGTACACGCGCGAAGGCGAGCAGTTGGCGCTGGCCTTGCGAGAGATTCTGGCCGCGCTCCGAAAGCACCGTGTCGTATCCGTCCGGGAGCGAGCGGATGAACTCGTCGGCGTTGACGGTGCGCGCAGCGTTGACAGCACGCTCGCGCGAGATCGACGGATCGCCCAGCGCGATGTTGTCGTAGATGGTGCCGGAGAAGATGTGGAAGTCCTGCAGTACCACACCGACGCGGCGGCGCAGGTCGCGCGTGTGAATGTGGTTCAGGTCGATGCCGTCGAGGAAGATCTGCCCATCCGCGAAATCGTAGAAACGCCCCAACAACCGGATGAGGGTGCTCTTGCCGGAGCCGGTGGGCCCAACGATGGCGAGTTTCTCGCCGGGCCGGATGTCGAACGATACGTCGCGGAGCACCGGCGTGTTCGGGTCGTAGCCGAAGTCGACGTGACGGAATTCGACCTCGCCGCGCAACCGCGCCGGCAGCGGCGTGGGTGTTGCGGGCTCGTGAATCTTCTCGTCCCAGTCGAGCGCCTGGAATATACGTTCGCCGCTCGCCATCGCGCGAAACAGGATATTGGTCTGCTCACCGAGTACCACGATCGGATGAAACAGCATGTCGATGAAGCGAGTGAACAGAATCACGCCGCCAAGCGAGACGTGCTCCTGCAGCACGGCGCCCGCGCCGTACCAGATCACCAGCGCGAGCGCGATCGACGAGACGCTGTCGGTGAACGCGCCGTAGAGCGTTTCGATCCGCATCGAACGCAGCTCGACATCCCGATTGCGCGCGTTGATCGCGCCATAACGCTCCTCGTTGTATTGCTGGCGCTGCGAAAGCTGCACTACCTGCAGCCCGGCGAGGTTCTCCTGCAGATTCTGGTTCAGCGCCGAAACGGACTGGCGTACGAGCCGGAACAGTTGCCGCGTGATGCGCTGGAACGTGTATGTCACGCCGCCCATGATCGGCATCA
>CAZLDA010000306.1:0-5550 GCA_964557875.1 uncultured Pseudomonadales bacterium
CCAAGCTTCGCGCGCTCGCTGTGGAAGCCGGCCGAGCCCCCTCCGACATCCTCGTTTTCGCCCTGGCGACCGTGATCACGGCAGCCACCGATGAGGAGGCGCAGCTCAAGTTCGAGGACTACAAGCGGTATGTGAGCCCGACCGGCGCCTTGGCCCTGATCTCCGGCTGGACCGGGGTGGACTTCGCGCGGCCCGAGCTGGTGTCCGCTAGCGCGGCGACGAGCAACGCCATTAAGGGGGCGGCCGCGGCCTTCACACACGGCGGGCATGCAGAACACTTGGACTTGGACAGGGTCGCCCAGTCCGTGGGCCTTGGTGGCGGCGGGCCGGTCCTGGTGGGCGGGCCTCAACGTGTGGCTGATGAGCTGCAGGCTTGGGCTTCGGCGGCCGACCTCGATGGTTTCAACCTGGCCTACGCCGTGATGCCTGAGACGTTCGCGGACGTCGTCGAACACCTGATCCCCGAGTTGCAGCGTCGCGGCGCGTTCAAGAAGGAGTACAAGCACGGCACCTACCGCGAGAAGCTGTTCGGCCGCGGCGCCCGCCTGGAGGACAACCATCCCGGCGCAGCCCGGCGCCGAACGACGGCCAAATAGCATCTTCGCCGGAGGCGATCGGCGGTGCGGTTCGGGGTTTCGTGTGCGGGACCCTGGCGAGCGCGCTCACCGGTCTTCCGGATCGCTTCGATGCACGACCGATCCAGTGGACACCAAATGGGCATCGCGCCATAGTTCCGCTGTTGGAGTTCGGGATGCAACCGCAAGTGCAAATCCTGCGTAGTGTTCGCAGAATATCCAAACACTCCGGTGCAAAACCGCGTTGAATGGAGGCCCACTATGAGACTTGCGTTGCTCGTGCCACTGTTCGCGTTGACGGGTTGCTGGAACGGCAACGATAACCCGTCGATTCATCTTGGCGACGTGTCGCTCGGTCGACAGCTGATCGAATTGAAAGAGGCGCGCGATGCGGGCGCAATGACGCCCGACGAATACGAAAAGGTGAAGCACGCGTTGATCGATGCAATAGTGAAGCTGCCGAAGCCAGAGAGCGACGCCGCGAATTGAATACGATCACCAAGATCGCATCTACGTTTTGCTAAAGGCCGGCACGGTGTGGCGTCGGCTCACTTCGATGCCCTTCCCTCAGGGACCGCCCACGCGCTCGAACGCTTCTTTGCGTTTGCTCGCGAGCGGATGCATCACGCCGGCGCCGCGCGGCCATACCCCGGGTTCGCACTTGATGTAGCGGCACAACCGCTGCGCGTGCGGCGACAAATCCGCCCACAACTCATGCGGCATCGACTGCGTGAACATGAACGTGTTGAACCACGGTGCGACGTATTCGATGTTCGGCATCGTCCGCACGTCGCGGCTGAGATTCGGCGTGCCGCCGTGCCACGCGCGGGTGTCTCGAAAGACGCCCGCACCTGCGGGCGCCCCAACGAGTGTGGAGAGGCGCATCCATTCCGGTTCGTCGGCAGGTGTTGGCGGTGTGGTCTGTGACGCGTGTGTGCCGGGGATCTGCCGGATAGGTCCGTTCTCCCACGTCAATTCCGACATCAGGAAGTTGATCGTCACCAGCGGCGGCGTGCGCTCTACGACGAGCCGCTGCGTCGCGAGATCGAGTTCGTCGGAGCCCGGACGTTTGCGCAGTTCGATACCGAGCGCCGCTGCCTGCTGCAACCGTTCCGCCGGCATCGTCAGAGGATCTTTGAAATCCCAGTGCAGATGCTGGTATTCCACGGCGCCAGGCAGGCAGAAATCTCCCCCGCCGCCGCGCACCAGATAATCCGCAGTGCCGAAGATCTTGGTGAGAATCGGCGTGGTGGTAGGCAGATCGATCATCGACGTCCACACCGGATCGTGCATGAGATGTCGCGATGCCGAGGATGTGCCGAAGCTGTAGCGGTGCGGCAAGCGGCCCGACTCGGTCATGTATCTGCGGCCGTCGAGGCCGGGAATCGACAGGATGTCGTCGATGACGCGCTCACACCCGCCCTGAAACCGCCGCAACTGTTCAGCGTCCAGCAGATCGCGCACCACTACGAAACCGTCGCGATGGAAGATGCGTGCCGCACGTTCCACTTCGTGGGGAGAGACGATCTCGAGTCCGTGAATTCCGTTGTTCAGACGCAGGTGCTCGCGCAGTTCCACCACGGTCGGGTCATCGTAGGCACGCCGCTTGGGCGCACGCGGATCGGCTACGCCGAAGCCCGGGTTAGATTGCGCAGGGTTGCCGTACTCATCAACGGTTTCGTTGGGGGGTGTGCGTTCGTCCCAACCAACCACGGCAGTCACACCAGCGTGACACGCGCGAACTTGCGTTTGCCGACCTGCACGACGTAGGTCCCGGCGCCGAGCTTCAGTCCGCGATCGGACACCGCCGCGCCGTCCACCTTCACGCCGTTGCCTTCGATCAGGCGGAACGCTTCGCTGGTCGTGCTCGTGAGGTTCGCTTGTTTCAACACCTGCGAGATCGGCAGCGGCGCACCGTTCAGAGTCACTTCGTCGATCACGTCCGGCACACCGCCACGAGCCCGCACGTTGAAGTCACGTTCAGCCGCGTCGGCAGCCGCGCTGCCGTGAAAACGTGCGGTGATTTCCTTCGCCAGCATCACCTTCGCGTCTTTGGGGTTGCGACCGCCGTCGATCTCCCGCTTCAGCGCGGCAATCTCCGCCTCGGGCTTGAAACTGAGCAGCGCGAAGTACTTCCACATCATCGGATCGCTGATGGACAGCACCTTGGCGAACATGTCGTTCGGCGGTTCCGTGATGGCGATGTAGTTGCCCTTGCTCTTCGACATCTTCTCCACGCCGTCGGTGCCCTCGAGCAACGGCATGGTCAGGATGCACTGCGGCTCCTGGTTGTATTCACCCTGCAGCGTGCGGCCCATCAGCAGGTTGAACTTCTGATCGGTGCCGCCCAGTTCGATGTCGCTCTTCAGCGCTACGGAGTCGTAGCCCTGCACCAGCGGATACAGAAACTCGTGCACGCTGATCGGCGTTCCGGCTTTGAACCGGTCGTTGAAGTCGTTGCGCTCCATCATGCGCGCCACGGTGTAACGCGACGCGAGCTGGATCATGCCGCGGGCGCCGAGTTCATCGCACCACTCGGAGTTGTAGCGAATCTCGGTTTTGCTTTCGTCGAGCACCAGCTTCGCCTGATCGAAGTACGTCTTCGCGTTCACTTCGATCTCTTCGCGGCTCAGCGGCGGACGCGTAGTGTTGCGGCCCGACGGATCGCCGATCATCGACGTGAAGTCGCCGACCAGGAAGATCACGGTGTGGCCGAGATCCTGCAGTTGCCGCAGCTTGTTCAGCACGACCGTGTGGCCGAGGTGCAAATCAGGTGCGGTGGGATCGAGGCCGAGCTTGATGCGCAGCGGCACACCGGTCTTCTCCGACCGCGCCAGCTTCGCAAGCCATTCGGCTTCGGGTATCAGTTCGTCGCAGCCGCGTTTCGTCACCGCCATCGCGTGCTGCACGCGGTCGGTGATCGGATAGAGCGCTGCGGATTTTTCGGTACGTTTTTTTGTGGGGGGCGACATGTGGCGCATGTTAGTGCGTGAACGCGCCCGCGTCAGCCGAACCGGCGCGAATGCGCTATGGTCACGAACTGTCACGAACGACCACGCAGCAGAACAACCTTCCGGAGCTCTCATGAAATACCGCAAGCTCGGCCGCACCGGCCTGATGGTCAGCCCGATCGTGCTCGGCTCGGCCAACTTCTCGTGGCTGACGAACGAAGCAGACAGTTTCGAGATCCTCGACCGCGCCTTCGAACTCGGCGTGAATTTCATCGACACGTCCGACAACTACAATGCGGGCCAGACCGAGGCGCTGCTGGGGCGCTGGTTTGCACAAGGCGGCGGCCGCCGCGAAAAGACCGTGCTTGCAAGCAAGTGCTACTCACCACCCATGGAGTGGGGCGCAAAAGATCCGGCGCTGCGCACCGGTTCATGGGTGGGGCCGAACCAGCGTGGTCTGTCTGCAAAGCACATTCGCGAAGCGTGTGAGGCGAGCCTGAGGCGCCTGCAGACCGACTACCTCGACCTCTATCAGATGCACCACATCGACCGGAACGCGCCATGGGAAGAGGTGTGGCAGGCGATGGAACTGCTCGTACAACAGGGCAAGGTGTTGTACATCGGCAGTTCGAATTTCGCAGGCTGGCACATCGCGCAGGCGCAGGAGTTCGCCCGCTCACGCCACTTCATGGGGCTCGTTTCGGAGCAGAGCGTCTACAACCTGTTGAAGCGCACCGTCGAACTCGAGGTGATTCCCGCGTGCGGCGCATACGGCATGGCGTTCATTCCTTACAGCCCGCTCGGCGGCGGCCTGCTCGGGGGTAAACCGGGCGACAACGACCGCGGCCGTCGCGCTTTCCTGCCACAAACGCCCGCGATCGAAGCGTTCCAGGATTTCTGCAAATCGATCGATCGGAATCCTGGAGACGTCGCGCTGACCTGGGTTGCACAACAACCCGGCGTTACCGCGCCCATCGTCGGCCCGCGCACGCTCGCGCAATTCGAAGCCAGCGTGCGCGCCGTCGAAGTGCAGCTCGACGAGGCATCGCTCGCGAAACTGAACGAGCTGTTTCCCGGGCCGGGCGGCACTGCGCCCGAAGCGTATGCCTGGTAGCGGGACTGCGCTAACGCCCCGACAGAGGGGCTACCGGATCGCGATCGGGTTGATCACCGCCTGAACGGCGCCGACGAATTTCGGCTGCCCGAGCACGAACAGGAACTCGGTGGCGCCGTCCGCAGCCAGCGCGCGCGTATCCATGTTCTCGAGGATGTACACGCCGTTTTTCGCGAGCAATTCGACGTGCACCGGGAAGCCCTGCTTCGGATTTTCGTGCGGCAGCACCTCTACCGCCCAGTTGTCGGCGCCTACGGCCACCACGCCGAGGGATGCAAGATACGCGGCGCCTTCGACACCGAGACCCGGTTCGCCCGCCATGAAGCGCGTCTTGTCGCTGTCGGCGACGTCGAGCCATCCGGTGTGCAGCAACACCACATCGCCCTTTTCGATCGACACTTTCGCGGCTTTCGCCGCGGCCTCGATCTGCGCTCGGTTGAAGGCGGTACCGGCGTCGGGTTTCTTGCCGCTGAGCTTCACCATGTCCAGCAACACGCCGCGGCTCACGAGCGGCGGAATGGTGTTGGTGCCGAACTTCTTGAGACCGGTCACGGTCACGAAGTCCTCGGCTTTGTTGCCGTTGTAGTAGACGTTCTCGATACCCATGTGACCGAGGCCGTCGAGCTGACTGCCGATACCCATCCACGTCAGCAGCAGATCGTCGTTGCCGGTCGCGTGGTTCGAACCGATGAGTCCGGCTGCGCCGGGCGCTGGTTGAATCACAGCGATCGAATAGCGTCGCGGCGGGTACGCGGGCGAATCTGGCCCGGTCTGAACGCCAAGCGAGTACGTCTTGCCCGTTTTTACCAGACGTGCCGCCGACAGCACTTTTTCGGCCGACAGGTTGTTTGCGGCACCCAATGTATCGGCAGCACCGTAGCGCGACGGATACCAGTCGGCCGCCGAAGCG
>CAZLDA010000307.1:0-5537 GCA_964557875.1 uncultured Pseudomonadales bacterium
GTGGGATGTTCAAACAGCACCGCCTCCACTTCGGCGCAGTAAACGTTCTCGCCGCCGCGGATCACCACGTCTTTCTTCCGGTCGACCACGTAGAAGAAGCCGCTCGGATCGCGATACCCGAGATCGCCAGTGTGGAACCAGCCGTCGGTGAACGCTTCGGCGGTGGCTTCAGGTTTGTTCCAGTAGCCTTGAACGACGTTCGGTCCCTTGATCCAGATCTCCCCAATCTGTCCGTCGGGCACGTCTACCCCGGCGTCGTTGACGACACGTGCTTCGGCCACCGGTACCGTCCTGCCGACACTGTCCGGCCGCGCGAAATAGTCGGCGCCGCCGTTGCTGATGATCGCCGACGTCGTTTCGGTGAGCCCGTAGCCGTTGCCGGGCGCTACCCGCTTTGCGAATTGCGAACCGATGGTGTCGATCAGATCCGGCGGCACCGGCGCACCGCCCGAGGCGATTCCGGCGAGCGAACCGAGTTCCAGATTGCGTTCCTTAGCGCGCTCGAGCAGCTGACGCACCACGGTGGGCACACCCGCGATCGAAGACACGCGTTCGCGCTGCACCAGTTCGAGCGCCTGATCGGGTTGCCACTTGTACATGAGCGCGACTTTCGCCCCCATCGCGCTGTTCACATACAGGCCGCTCAAGCCGCCGATGTGGAAGAACGGAAACGTTTGAAGCGACACGGATTGCGGCGGAGTCGCGGGCGGCGTAACGCCGGAGAGCCGGGCCGAAACGGCGCCGCCGAGAAACGTGTTCGTCAGATTGGTGACGTGGTTGCGATGCGTCGCGAGCGCGCCCTTCGGTCGTCCGGTGGTTCCCGACGTGTACATGATCGTGGAGTAGTCGTCGGGGCCGACGCTCACGTCGGGCAATGCGTCGCGGTCGAAGTATTTCGAAATCGCCTCGTCGAGGTTTTCTGCGTGCGTCGAGCCGACCGCGTCGCGCACGCCGAGCACTACTTCGAGCGGCAGCTTCGAGAGGTACGGCGCAATCCGTTCGACGCGTTCGCCGTCGAGTATCGCTGCGCGCGCACCGGAATCTTCGAACGCGTAGTTCAGCTCGTCGCCGGTCCACCACGCGTTCAAGGTTACTGCCACCGCGCCGATCGACTGACACGCCCAGAATGCGAGCACCCATTCCGGATAATTGCGCATGCCGATCGCCACCCGATCGCCCTTTTTGATGCCGCGCTCGTGCAGCAGGTGCGCCAGCGCACGCACGCGTCGATGCAGCTCCGCGTACGTCCAGCGCTCGTCGTCGTAGATCAGAAACTCGCGGTCGGCAAACGCACGCGTCGTCTCGAACACGGCACGCATCGAAGGCGCTGCGTTCGCGTACACCCTCATCGGTACACCAACGACGGTGGTTTCGTGCGTCTCGAATGCGCCGCCCTTCCCGGTGAGCTCGGCGATGATCTGCTGTCGGTCCATCCGTCTTTCCTGCGTACTGCGTTCAACGATGGCCACCATTTTTGCCATGGCATAGACTCCCGAGCCAGCACTATTTTCCGGGGGGAGATCGGATCATGTGGCTGCGATTGCGCCAGATCGCTTTGGTGGCTCCTGAACTCGAGCCGGCCGTCGATGAACTGAAATCACTGTTCGGGCTCGAGGTGTGTTTCCGCGATCCAGGCGTTGCACACTTCGGTCTCGTCAACGCCCTGCTTCCGCTCGGCAATCAGTTCATTGAGATCGTCGCGCCCACCCGAGACGGCACAGCTGGGGGGCGCTATCTCGAACGCCGCGGCGGTGCCGGCGGCTACATGGTGATCACGCAATGCGACGACCATGCCCCGCGCCGAAAACGCGTTGCACAACTCGGCGTTCGCATCGTCAATCAGTTCGAGACGCACGAATTCCGGAACATGCAGATGCACCCGAAAGACACGGGCGGATCGTTCTTCGAAATAGACCAACAGCTGGGCGAAGGCGCGCACGATGCCGATGGGCCGTGGGAACCGGCCGGCGGAGCGGACTGGAAGAAGGCACAACGCACCGATCGCGTCACGCGGATCGCGGCTGTCGAAGTGCAGGCCGATGATCCCGCCGCCGTTGCCGCGCGCTGGGCTGAAATCGCCGAACTGAGCGTCAAAGCCGGCGCCGCCCCTTCTATCGAGCTCGACAACTGCACCATCCGGTTCGTGCCGTGTACCGACGGCCGTCCCGAGGGGCTCGGCGGTCTCGATATCGTTGCTCGCGACCGCGCGGCCATCCTCGCCACGGCGAAAGCACGCGGCACGCGTGTTTCCGACAATCAGGTTCATGCCTGCGGCATGAGGTTCAACCTCGTATGACGTACCGCGACATCGAACTGACGATCGACGATCCCGTGGCGGTGCTGCGCCTCAACCGCCCTGAAAAACTGAATGCATTCACGTACGACACGCTGCGCGAGATACGTGCCGCCATCGACGCGTGCGCGGCCGACACACGTGTAGTCGGCATCGTCATCACCGGCAACGGCCGCGGCTTCTGCGCGGGACTCGATGCCGCGACCCTTGCCGCGGTTACGTCCGCACCCGCCGCATCGCGCGCAGAAGAAGAGTCGAACAGCCCTTCTAACGAGCTGCCCGGCATCTTCAGCTACCTGCTGCAGGTACCGAAGCCGGTGATCTGCGCCATCAACGGAGTTGCGGCGGGCGGCGGTTTGATCCTCGCGCTGATGAGCGATCTGCGCATCGCGTCGTCGGCCGCGAGCTTCACCACGGTATTTCTCAAACGCGGGCTCATCGCGGAGCACGGCTCGAGCTGGTTGCTGCCGCGCCTCGTCGGCGTCGGACGCGCCCTCGATCTGTTGTGGATGAGCGATCGTATCGATGCCGAAACGGCGTTGCGGTTCGGGCTCGTCGAATCCGTAGTCGAGCCCGACGCGCTGCTGGCGACCGCGTGCGACTACGTTCGGCGGCTCGCAGTCACCTCGTCGCCCGCGGCGGTTGCCGAAACCAAGCGGCTGCTGTATCGCCACCGGGGCACAGGATATTGGGCGGCTTTGAGGGAAGCCGACGCGAG
This sequence comes from uncultured Pseudomonadales bacterium, assembly GCA_964557875.1. GTDB lineage: Bacteria > Pseudomonadota > Gammaproteobacteria > Pseudomonadales > Azotimanducaceae > DATJGR01. The sequence goes on from CAZLDA010000307.1 coordinate 3,012, forward strand.
CCAGTGGAATTTTGTCGGCGCACCCGACGCCCGCGACGGCGCGGCGGCACTTCTCGAGAAACGACAACCAAAGTTCGCACGACTGGGAGCAGGGGAATGAAAACGGAAACGATCAGATTCGAAGCCGCCGACGGAATCGGCTGGCTCACGCTGAACCGTCCGGAGCGCATGAACAGCATGACGAACCGGATGCTCGTCGAAACTCATGATTGCCTCGCGGAGATCGCGCATCGCAACGACGTGCGCGTGCTGGTGCTAACAGGCGAAGGCCGCAGCAGCTTCTGTCCCGGTGCCGACCTGAAACACTATGTTGCGGGCGAAACCGACATCCCCAGTTCGCCGAATCACTTTTGTGTGCCGGTGCTGCTGCACGAGATGCCGCAGGTGACCATCGCGGCGATCAACGGAATGTGTGCCGGTGCGGGTCTCGGTTGGGCGAATGCATGCGATTTCCGCTTCGCCGCAGACACCGCGATTTTCAGCACGGCGTTTCTGAACGTTGCATCGGCCGGCGACATGGGCGGCCCCTGGACGCTGCCGCGCATCGTCGGTGCTGCCAAGGCTCGCGAGCTGTACTTCATGCCGGAGAAATTCGGCGCCGCAGAGGCCCTACGGCTGGGATTGGTCAGCCGCGTCTTCCCGCTGACCGAGTTGCGTGAAGAAGTGGGCAAGATCGCCGCGCGCCTGGCGGCCGCGCCGCCGCATGCGTTGCGGGAGATGAAGATGAACTTTCTCGACGCGGAAAAGCTCGACTTCCGTTCGTACATCAAACTCGAGACGGAGCGTCATTCGAAGGTTATGGCGCACGCGGACGCGAAGGAAGCATTCAAGGCGTTCGTGGAGAAGCGCCCCCCTCGATTCGGTAGTTAGCAGCTAATCGGACGGCGGTGCCAGCAGGTGCACGTACTGCTGCCGTTGAAACCGAAAACCGAGTTGCTCGTAGATCCGCGTTGCGGTTTTCTCCGACGGGCTGCCGATCGCCACATATAAGAACGCACGCTCGCCCCGCGCGAAAATCGCGTTCGTCACGTTGGAAACCAGTGCGATCGCATAACCCCTGCCTCGCCCGTCGGGATGCGTGCATACCCCGCTCACTTCCACCCAGCCGGGCGGCTTCATCCGCTCACCCGCCATCGCCAGCAGACGTCCGTTCTGACGCACTCCGATGTAAGAGCCGAGTTCCACCGTGCGCTGCGCGAACGGCCCGGGCTCCGTGAGTTTCACCAGCGCTACCATATCGTTCGCGTCGACTCGGCCGAGCTTCACGCTCGGCACCGTCAGCCCTTCGCACGGCGCTTCGCAACAGAGCTGTCGCACGACGTTGGTACGCATCAGACGGAAACGGCTGCGCGGCAGTTCGCGCGTATCGCAGAGCAGAGCCACGGGATCGCGTCCGCATAGCGTTGCGAGTTCATCGAGCGTGTCGGTGGTGCATTCCCGCACCGCCGCGAGCGGCGAGATCTCGGGCTGATACCGCGCGGCGCGCTCGCTGCGTTCCGCTTGCGACGCTTGCCGGCCGGTCAGCGCGTACCACGCAGGATTGTCGAGTGGGTCAGTCACATTGCCGGCCAGCGATGCACGAGGCGGTCGAAACTATCCACTCCGCGCGCGCTCGGCAACCCGTCAGCGATGGCGCACGCGCAACACGAGGACGGGTCCTTTGCGGGAGAAGCTACCGACAACCGTTGCCGATTGCGGTCGCTGCCGGGAATGAACATGGCCCCAATCATTCCGTCGTCGGGAAGAGGTGAGATCGAACGATGCAAGTCCGGGAGCCGTTCGCTCATCAAGCAGCCGGGCGAGTTGATTGGGGCCATGTTCAATCAGTGGTCGACGAGAAAGTCTCGTGCCACCTGACAACCTGTTACGCGCCGGCTGGCCACCCGATCACGGTGAATCGCTTAACATGCAGACACACGAATCAGAATCGGAGCACACAGCCATGGCCAACCAACCGCGCGGAATCAGCGCCGCATTCGGCGGCGTGAAGACGACGCTCGCAGAGCAACGCGAAATCTGGCTCGAAGCGCTGGATGAGGACGTGATCTGGGAAGGCCCCACGTTCGAAACGCCGATCTACATCGTCGGGCGTCGCGCGTGCGGATTCTTCATGGAGTTGCTGCTCGAAGTGGTGCCGAAATTTTCGACGCAGTTGATCGCGGCTTATCCGACGACGGAACCCGACACGGTGATCATCGAATCGACCGGCGGCGGCGAGACGATCTTCGGCGGCAAATACGAACAGCGCTATTTCTCGAAGATCACCAGCAAGAACGGCAAAGCGTTCCGGATGCGCGAATACTGCAACCCGTTTCAGACGTACAAGGCGTTCGGAAAGGAGCGCTGGGAATCGCGCATTGCGACGATCATGAAGGAGTACAACGCGCCGTGGCCGGCATCGCAGGCGCCCGACCCGGCGAGGTTGCCAACCTGAAGGCGCTGAGTCCGTTTCAGATCGGGGGTGACGACTGCTCGGTATTCCGGGGCCGCTCAAGCCATCCATGGGCGCTCTTTCTTGCGCCATCC
>CAZLDA010000308.1:0-2971 GCA_964557875.1 uncultured Pseudomonadales bacterium
GGCGCAGGCTCCGTGCTTACAACTGAGCAGTGCCTGCTCAACCCGAATCGCAACACGCGGCTGACGCGCGCCGACATCGAAGCGATGCTCGGGCGCTATCTGGCGACGCCGAACGTGCTTTGGCTCGGTGACGGAATCGTCGGCGACGATACCGATGGACACATCGACGATCTCACGCGATTCGTCGACGAGACGACGCTCGTGACGGTTGTGGAATCGAACGCTCGCGATGCGAATCACGCGGCGCTGGCGGAGAATCGCAAACGCCTCGACGGTGTGCGGTTGTCCGATGGACGCGCGCCGACAGTCATCGAACTGCCGATGCCGAGCGCGTTGATTCACGGTGATCGCGGCCGCCTGCCGGCGAGCTACGCAAACTTCTACATCGGTAACGAGGTGGTCATCGTGCCGGTGTTCAATGCGCCGCAGGACGCGCAGGCGATCGACGTGCTGACGAGTTGTTTTCGTTCACGTCGCATCGTGCCCATCGATTGTCGCGCCGTGGTCGTCGGACTCGGCACTTTGCATTGTCTGTCGCAGCAGGTGCCCGTAAGCTGGGCCGCCTCGGCAAGCGAGTCACGACACTAGATGGCCCTCCTTCTACCATGAAAAAGATCAGCGAATTCATTCGCCATCACTATCGACATTTCAACGCGGCGGCGCTGATCGACGCGGCGGACGGCTATGCGCGTCACATCGACCAGGGCGGCAAGATGTTCATGACGCTGGCCGGCGCGATGAGCACCGCGGAATTGGGGTTGTCGCTGGCCGAAATGATCCGGCGCGGAAAAGTGCACGCGATCTGCTGCACCGGCGCAAATCTCGAGGAAGACCTGTTCAATCTCGTGGCGCACGACCACTACGTGCGCGTCCCGAACTATCGGGAGCTTACGCCGCAACAAGAGGAAGACCTGCTCAGCCGCCATCTCAACCGCGTCACCGACACGTGTATACCCGAAGAGGAAGCAATCCGACGCATTGAAAACGTCATCCTCGAAGAGTGGGTAGCCGCCGATAAGGCGGGCGAGCACTTCTTCCCCGACGAGTTCATGTACAAGGTGCTGCGCTCGGGCAAGCTCGACGGCAGTTTTCAGATCGACAAGAAGGACTCGTGGTTGTACGCGGCCTATGAGCGTGATCTGCCGATCTTCGTGCCCGGATGGGAAGACTCGACGCTGGGCAACATCTTCGCTTCGCACGTGATCAACGGCGACATCGCGAACGTGCACACGGTGCGCAGCGGAATCGAGTACATGATCCGCCTGGCGCACTGGTATCGGCGCGTGTCGGCGGATGCGTCGATCGGTTTCTTCCAGATCGGCGGCGGCATCGCAGGTGATTTCCCGATCTGCGTCGTGCCGATGCTGCGTCAGGATCTGCTGATGCAGGACATCGCGCTGTGGGGTTACTTCTGCCAGATCAGCGATTCGACCACGAGCTATGGCTCTTACTCCGGCGCCGTTCCAAACGAAAAGATCACCTGGGGCAAACTGTCGGCGGACACGCCGAAGTACATCATCGAATCCGATGCGAGCATCGTCGCGCCGCTGATATTCGCGAGCGTGCTCGGCCAATAGCGCGACCATCGCGCAGGAGGAGTCATGACGATCGAAAACGGTGCTGCGCGAGCGCATGCGTCTCCATGGACCATCGAAAGCGCGCAGGAGTTGTATGCCGTGCGCGCATGGGGCGACGGTTTCTATTTCGTCAATGAGGCGGGCCACGCAGCGGTTCGGCCGTTGCTCGACAAAGATCTGTCCATCGACATTCTCGAAGTGGTGCAGGCCGCCGCTGCGAACAACATCGCACCGCCGATGCTCGTGCGTTTTCAGGACGTGCTGCGCGCCCGAGTGCGCCGGTTGGTGGAAGCATTCGATGCGGCAATCGCGGATGCGGGTTACGGCAGCCCATATCAGGCGATCTATCCGATCAAGGTGAACCAGCTGCACGAAGTCGTCGAAGAAGTGCTCGACGCCGGCAAGGCCTATGGCCTCGGCCTCGAATGCGGTTCGAAGTCGGAATTGATCGCGACGCTGCCCCATATCGGCGACGACCGTTTGCTCTTGTGCAACGGCGTGAAGGACCACGTCATCCTGTCTTTGATTCTGTCGGCGCAACTGCTCGGCCAGCGCGTGCTGCCGATCATCGAGAAATACACTGAATTCGAACAACTGATGACGTTGGCCGATCGCGCGAATCAGATACCGCGTCTGGCGGTGCGGGTGAAGCTTGCGACACGCGGCGCCGGGCGCTGGTTCGAATCGGGCGGCGAGCGCTCGAAGTTCGGTCTCACCGTGCCGGAGCTTGTTCGCCTGGTGCGCGAGCTCGAGCGTCGCGGCATGCAGGACCGACTCGAACTGTTGCACTTCCACCTCGGCAGCCAGATCACTGAAATCCACGTGCTGAAGCGTGCGATCAAGGAAGTGACGCAGGTTTACGCCGATCTGCACCATCGCGGCGTCACGGTGCGTTGCCTCGACGTCGGTGGCGGGCTCGGTGTGCACTACGGCGGCGGTTATGGCGTGGACGACTCGGCGATCAACTATGGCTTGCAGGAGTATGCGAACGCCGTGGTGTTCTCTGTGCAGGAGATCTGCGCGTCACGCGACGTGCCGGAGCCGGTGCTGATATCGGAAAGCGGGCGCGCAATCACCGCGCACCACTCGGTGCTGGTCGTGCCGGTGCTCGGCCAGCACGGCCACGCGGGCGAACTGACAGAGCCGTTGCCGCAATCCGACGACGGACTTGTGCAACGGATGCTCGCGGCGCTGGAAGAGGCGCGCAATGCCGACGACAACGTCGCCGAGTTGCTGGAGGCGTACCACGATGCGCAGGAAGCGCGCGCCGAAGCGGACGCCGTGTTCCGTCTCGGCTTTCTCGAACTGGAACAGCTCGCCATGCTCGAAACGCTGTACTGGGGCGCGTGTAGGGAGATCCTCGACGGGTTGATTGCGGCCGCGCCGGAAACGCC
>CAZLDA010000308.1:2981-5533 GCA_964557875.1 uncultured Pseudomonadales bacterium
GCGGCTGATGCAGGCGGAACTGGAGGCGCTGCTAACGGATATGTACCTGTGCGACTTCTCGGTGTTCCACTCGATGCTGGACCACTGGGCCATAAAGCAGCTGTTCCCGATCATGCCGTTGCAGCGGCTCGACGAACGGCCGGAGCGGCGCGCGGTGGTCGTCGATCTGACGTGCGATTCCGACGGCAAGGTGTCGGAGTATGTGTCCTCGCTCGAGGATCGCAGCCATCTGCCGCTGCACGTGCTGAAGAAAGGCGAAACGTATTACCTCGGCATTTTCCTGGTGGGTGCATATCAGGACATTCTCGGCGACGCACACAATCTGTTCGGGCGGCTGCCGGAGGTGCACGTCTATGCCGACGATGAAGAGGACGGCAATTTCTGGATCGAAAAAGTGATACCGGGTATGTCGGTGCACGAGATGCTCGCGCAGGTGCAGTACTTCCCGAACGACTTGAACCGACGAATGAGCGAGCTGGTGCGACACAAGATCGACGCCGACGAGGTGCGTCCCAATGTCGGAATGCGCATCCTCAACGAGTATCAGAAGCGCTTCAACGAGACGACGTATTGCGCCACCGACATTGCAGATCCATCAACCACTCCACCGGTGAACGCCGATGACCGCTGACATTCGCAAACTCACCGTCGGCCTCGTGCAGATGCACATGTCGGAATCGCCTGACGACAACCTCAGGCGCGCGATCGCGGGCGTTCGCGATGCTGCGTCCAAAGGCGCGCAACTGGTGTGCTTACCGGAGCTGTTCCGCAGCCGCTACTTCTGCCAGAGCGAAAGCAACGAGCACTTTGCATTGGCCGAAACGGTGCCGGGTCCCACTACGAAGGCGCTGGAGCCTCTGGTTGCGGAACTGGGGATCACATTGATCGCAAGTTTGTTCGAGCAACGCGCGCCCGGGCTGTATCACAACACGGCGGCGGTGCTCGACGCGGGGGCGGGATATCTCGGCAAGTACCGCAAGATGCACATTCCCGACGACCCGCGGTACTACGAGAAGTTCTACTTCACGCCGGGCGACCTGGGCTTCAAGGCATTTCCCACGCGCGTCGGCAAGGTCGGCGTGCTGGTGTGTTGGGACCAATGGTACCCCGAGGCCGCGCGCCTCACTGCGCTCGCTGGCGCTGAAATGCTGTTTTATCCCACCGCGATCGGTTGGCATCCGGAGGAACGCGAGGAAGTGAATCGAGCGCAGCACGACGCGTGGGAAACTGCGCAACGCGCCCACGCGATCGCGAATGGTTGCTATGTGGTGGCGGTGAATCGCACCGGCTTCGAACCCGATCCGACCGGCAAAGGCGGCATCAACTTCTGGGGGCAGAGTTTCGTGGCGGCGCCCGACGGTTCCATCGTGGTGCGGGCGTCGAACGATCGCGATGAGGTCATCGTTTGCGAACTCGATCTTGCGTCGGTAGGGAAGCAGCGTGTGGGCTGGCCGTTCTTCCGCGACCGCCGCATCGACGCCTATTCGGAAATCACCCGTCGCTTCATCGACTAGGCGCTACTGCTGCTGTTGCTTCTGCGCGTGTTTCGCCAGATGCCGATCCAGCGCGTTTGCGAATGCCTGCCGTTCGACGTTGCCGAGCGGCGGAGGGCCACCCGAAACAGCGCCGCTGTCGCGTAGATTCGCCATGAGGTCGCGTATCGCCAGGCGCTCGCGAATGTTCTCCACGGTATAGAACTCGCCGCGTGGATTGAGCGCGGTGCCGCCTTTTTCCACCGCGCGCGCAGCCAGCGGAATGTCGGCCGTGATCACGAGATCGCCCGCGCTCATACGGTTGACGATCGCGTCGTCGGCTGCGTCTGGGCCGGTTGCGACCGTCACTGCGGTAACCCATCGCGAACGTGGCGTTTGCATCGCCTGGCCGGCGATCAGCGTCATCGGGATATGTGTTCTCTCGGCGGCACGCACCAGAATCTCCCTGATGGCGTTCGGGCACGCGTCGGCGTCCACCCAGATGCGCATTACGCCCAACCGAACGCACGCAGGCGCGAGCGCAACCACGGCGTGAAGTCGTCCGGAGTCGCCACAACTTGCGTAACGAGTTCGTTCATCGTGACGATTCGGATATCGGAGACTTCTTCCGGATCCGCCGTAACCGGCCCGTCGTAAACGCCCCGGAACGTCTGTTGCAGTTCGAAATCGCGGATCTGAAGTTCAGGGATCTCAATGCAGCCGCGCACGACGTCGCCAATGGGTGTCAGCGCGACGCCGCGAACGTCGAGTTCCTCGGCGAGGCCGCGATGTGCCGCCTGCTCGAACGTTTCACCCGGCTGCAGATGTTCACCGACGCTGAGATCCCAGGCGTTCGGCCAGACGTCTTTGCGCGCCGCGCGCCGCTGCAGATACAGACAGCCGTTGCCGTCGAACAGGAATACGTTGCTGGCGCGATGCCAGAAGCCGCGGCGGTGCACTTCGTTGCGGGGAACCAGACCCTGGGGACGGCCATCGTCGTCGAACGTTTCGAACAGTTCGACGACGGGGCTCAACCTCTGCTTCAAGACTCAGGGCCGGATGACGATGATGGTGCCGTCG
>CAZLDA010000309.1:0-5521 GCA_964557875.1 uncultured Pseudomonadales bacterium
TTCCGCGACATGGGCATCGCCTTTGCCGTTGCGATGTTGCTGATTTACATCCTGAGCCCACTCGCTTTCATACGGAATTCGCTTTGGTCGATTCTTCTCCGCAAAACCGCATGCTTCGAAGCATCGGAGGGCGCGCTGATTCTTGGAATTCGTGGTCAACTCGATTTCGTTGGCGCCAAGGTCGTTGAAGCCGTGGGCTAGGAGCATGCGGGTAACAACCTTACCCACTCCTTTGTTCCAATAGCGACGATCCCCAATATTGATGCCGATCTCGAACACACCATTCGGATTCGCGGTATGCAGCAACTGGCAGAATCCAACGTACTGGCCGTCTACCTCGATACCAAGAGCGACGACGTGACGCTCCTTCGCAGCGTCGGTATCCATGAGTTCTTCGAGGTCAATTTCGGCATATCCCCTAGGTGAGTTGGAATCCAGCCAGGGTAGTTCGGGGTCTTTGAAGTATTCGCGTTGACGGTCGATATCATTGCGCTGAAACGGTCGAAGCAGCACGGGTCCACTCGCGAGCGACATCACTATCGAAAGTCAACGCTGTCGCCGCACTTTGCGCATTCAAGACGTAGTGGAAGTGGGAGCCGGTAACCTATTGCGCCGACGAAGCCGCCGTCAGGTCGCGCAAACCCGAATGTCTTGCACTGAGGGCGAACATAGCGGGTGACATAGGAATCGTTTGCGAGTGACGCCATTGTTGTCTCTCCGATGCCAAGAGACGTATAAATCCCATGAGGTATCTGCGCAAGAAGGAACGACACATCTTGTGCCGGACGACCCTTGAGTCATCACGATAGGAAGCCGGCGTGATCGCCGGCTTCCCTGCAAGGTCAATTGAGGTTCGACGGAGGGAGGTCCGTCTCCGAGATCTCATAGAACCTTAGCTGGGCGACCTTCCTGCCCTTGTTGTCGTAGGTCCAGTAGTAGCCGAGGGTGGCATCCGCGAAAAGTGGATAGCGTTCGATTCTGCCGTTCTGGTCGAAATCGGCGTAGACGTACAACAGTTCCGGGGTTACGTCCGTGAAAGTGCTTTTGCCACCCTGGTCATTGCGCGTGCTCACCATGCTATACGTCGAGCAAAACGTCTCGGTGGTCGCGTCGTCAAGCCCGCACGCATTTGTGGTGGAATCGCCACCGGGCGAGCCGAGCGCGCGCGCGTAGACCGCATAGTCTGTAAATCCGTCGTGGTTCGGATCCGTGTTCGGCAGTGCAAATTCCGCGCGGCCGTCTGTGCCGTTCGGGTCGTACATTCTGAAGGTTGATGCCGACGTCAACGTGATCGTCGTCGCGCCGCGCAGCGGCACGAACATGCGATGCCCGTTGCTTCCCTTCATGTCGGCGGACTTCGGATTTTCGACGCCGATGATGTTGAGGTTGTAATGAGCACCCGACGGGGCGCCGTTGTCCGCAAGCGCCGAAGCGGATGCCAGCACCACCGCAGCAACCGCGCCCGCAAGCGTGCACTCTTTCAATGCTCTCATGTCGATACCCTCAATCAGCCCAGAAATTCCCTGGACGCTCCTGCGGCAGTTCCGCATGTGAGTCCAGGACTCGTCTGGAGGGGCCAACTGCGCAAATCGATCTTCGGCAGTGCAACCATCGTGGTCAGTCAGGGTTTCAGCCTAGGTCTGGCGCCCGCCTCTTTGTGCGTACGCTCTTTCGGACCCTCCACGCAGGGCGTCGACCCTGCAACGCGACGCAGCATACGAACCCGAGTTGCGAGCAAGTGTGAGGCGCGTCCCGGATCCGCTGCGAATAAAGGTCCCGATTTGAGACGTGTGGCGCCGACACGCGCGCGGCCGCGGTGGAGCGCTCTGCGAGCTTGGCGACGTTTTGCGCTTTGGCCACCAAATGGAGCACCGCGCCCCAACGATGTTGTTGGCACGATTCGCAATTCGATGATTTACATGGTGGCCAGGGGCAGAATTGAACTGCCGACACGCGGATTTTCAGTCCGCTGCTCTACCAACTGAGCTACCTGGCCGGGCGGAAACTACTGGAAGTTCGACGGGGTCAATACGCTCGATGCGCGTGCTTTGCTGGGTGCCCATCGCGAGAGGGCGGTATTAAATCGACTGACCCCCAGCGCGTCAAGGCGCCGTGGCGTCAGGGTTTCGTAGGTGGAACGTATCCTTCCGCGGTTTCCACATCTGCGTTGCTGAGGAACTTCTCCATCTGTTCCGTCAAATACTTGCGTGCTTCCGGATTGACCAGGCTCAGGTGCTTTTCGTTGATCAGCATCGTCTGATGCTTCTGCCATTCGGCCCACGCCTGTTTCGAAACCGAGTCGTAGATTTCCTGACCGCGTTTGCCGGGCAGCGGTGGCGCGTCTAGCCCTTCCAGCTCCTTTTGATACTTCCGGCAGAAGACCATGTGTGTCACGTGAGAACCAGCGTTGGTTGGATGATGGACAGCAGTCTAACGGCCACCGCGGAAAGCCCAAGTGGTTCGTTCTCGCCACCGCCGTACCAGCGCCAGCGATCGCGGTCGGCGACCGCCGGTCGAATTTCGGATACCTCGATTCGAACCGGTTCGATATCGAGGTGGAAATGCGTGAACGTGTGACGAAACCCGGGCAAGTGATGTCGATCCACTATGCTCGTCGACGGTAAGCCCAGCTCACCGAGCAATTGATCTGCATCGGACTCGCAGCTGCGCTCCGGTGGATTCCAGAGACCGCCCCATAGTCCGGTCGGTGGGCGGCGTTCGAGCAGGCAGCGGCCGTTCGGGTCGATGACCAGGAACATGCGCGAGCGTTTCACCGGCATTTCCTTGCGCGGCTTCGGTGCGGGATACAGACGCGTCGTGCCGTCTCTATACGCAATGCAGTTAGTCGAAACAGGGCAGTCGCCGCAGCGCGGGTTCGCGCGTGTGCACAGCGTTGCCCCCAGATCCATGATTGCCTGCGTGTAGTCCGCGGCGCGCGATGTCGGTGTGGTTTCCTCGGCATGCGCCCACAGGGTTTCGGAAACTGCGCTCTGGCCAGGATAGCCTGCGACGGCGAAGTACCGAGACAGCACGCGCTTTACGTTGCCGTCGAGAATTGGCGCGCGAATGCCGTGGCCGGCAGAGAGAATCGCACCTGCGGTGGAGCGGCCTATGCCAGGCAGCGCAATCAAAGCGTCGAGATCTCGCGGCAGGTCGCCGGTGTGGTCCGAAACGATGCGTTCGGCGGCCGCATGGAGATTGCGACCGCGCGCGTAGTAGCCGAGGCCGGTCCAGAGGTGCAACACGTCGTCGAGATCGGCGCGCGCCAGCGTGGACACGTTGGGGAAGCGTGCCATGAAGCGCTCGAAGTAGGGAATCACCGTTGCAACCTGTGTTTGCTGCAGCATCACTTCGGAGATCCACACTCGATATGGCGTGCGGGGGTGTTGCCACGGCAGGTCCTTCCGCCCGTGTACGTCGTACCACGCGAGTACCTGGTCGGCGAACCAAGCCACCTTCAGGGAGACGGCGGCGGTGGTTGCGAAGGTTTGCCCTTGTTCAACATCTCGAGCAGCGAGCGCGCAGCATCCCGATATTGTTCGGGCACTTTCTCGTCGATCGCTTTGTCGAGGCGCTTCTTTGCTTCCGGGTTCTTGCCCGAGAGTGCGTCGGCCACGAGTTGCCGCGTGCCTTCATCGTCGGCACCGCACTTCGGTGCTGCGAGCGAGCCCTTGCAGCGAATCGGCAATGCAAGCCCCATCAGCGCGGAGCTCACTTTGAAGCTCCGATACTTCGGATCTTCGTTCACCGTTACCGTGGCGCGCAGATCCATATCGTCGGCCAGCGTGTCGAGCTTGCCTTTCGCTTTGAACGTGAGATTGTCGAGCGCCACGTCGATCACGTGCTCGGCGCCGCTCGCATCCCAGTTGCCGGTGAAGCGCTGATACTTCAGTCGATCGGGCCACGCGGCCACTTTGTCGCTTCCACCCGCGAGTTTTGCAACGGCCAGCGCGGCGTTCTTGATCTCGACGATGTTGATCATGCCCTCACCACCGTCGAACGTAGTGTGGCCGTTCAACGATGCGATGAGATCGCGACGCGTGTTGCCGCGAAGTTTCAGATCGCTGCCCGCCATGAAAAACGCGACCCAATCGTATTTGGTATCGAGCCACGCGAGCAGCGCCTGGCTATCGACGTGATTGAGTTTGGGCGCCACGTTCCATTGCGGAGACTCGCCGCGCGCGTCCACCTTCAGCGTTGTCACGGCAGTGCCGCCGAAGAACGACGGCAGATCGACGTTTGCATCGAGTGCGCCGGAACTGTTGCTGGAAACGATGGAAGCACGATCGAACGTCGCGCCTTCGTACACCAGTTGGGCGATCGAGAGCTTCCCGCTCCAATCGGTTTCACGAATCAGCTCGAGCGGCAGCAGCGGTTCATCCAGGGAAGGGTCCACCGCAATCGACGGTGCGGCGAAAGCGAGCGCGGCGAATGAGCCACCGCCGAGCGTGGCTACCGCAGTCTTCGTCGAGGGAACTACGAACCGCGGCGTCGCGAGGTCGAACGACACGTTCGGTCTTTTGCCCAAGGCGCTGCCGACCTTGCCGCTGACCACTGAAGGTCCGTAACGCAGTTCCGCATCGGCTAGATCGATGCGCTGTTCCGTTGCGGTGAACGCGGTCTTGATGCCGATGGGTGCGTCGAATTTCGTACCGAGAACATCGGCGAGCGGATCGAGTGATTGTTGCGGCAGGTCGAGATGTCCGCTTGCACGCGCGGACGTCAGAAGATCGGTGGCGGCGACGTCGAAGTTCGCCGTCACCTTCGCGAACTCGACGTGCGCATTCTGCAGTTCGAATGTGCCCGCCGCAGTGTTCATTCGCGCGTCGGCCTTCAGCTGAAACGCCGGTCCTTGCTTGCCGTAGAAACCGTCGATGTCGACCGAGTCGAGCTGCCACTGTGCAACGGCCTGATCGAACGTGATCTCCGCCGCGATGTTGAGCGGTATCTCCCGCTCGGCGTCTTTCACCGTCAACTTCGCCCGCAGCGGGAATTGCCTGGTCGGCGCGATGTCGCTCATGTGCAGCGCTTCGATGCTGATTTGTCGGGCCTCGTCGTCGACGACGTAGTCGATCACGGCGTCGTTCAACGCGATGCTTGCGATTTCCCACGGTCCGAAGCCGGTCGACGAAGCAGCGGCGGGCGGTGGAATCGGCACCGGTGGCACGGCCGGGCCGGAGTGATCCGGCGGCATCCAGTTGGCGCGTTCGCCGCGCTTTTCGAGATGCGCGCGCAGGCCGTCAATGGCTGCACCCTGAATTACCAGCTTCGGCGTCTTCGCCAACAGCGGCCACAGATCCGCGTCGAGTCGCAGCACGCCAGCCGTCAGCATGGGTTGCTTGGCGTCTGCAGCCCAATCGGCGGTGATGTCCTTGGCAACGAGTTGCACCGGCGGCCACAAACGCCAGGACAGATCGCCATTGATGGCAACCACGAGGCCCGTGCGTGCATGAACCAGTTCGACGAGTTGCGGTTTGTAGCGGTTGGCATCGGACAACAGCCACCACACACCGACAACGGC
>CAZLDA010000310.1:0-5509 GCA_964557875.1 uncultured Pseudomonadales bacterium
GCACAAGCAGTTCTCGACCGACGGCGCCCCGTTACTCGCGGAGGCCTTGCCGACAATGCACTGGCAGCCGATCTGGGATCGAAGCATCAAACTGTATGACCTTCCAATCGCGAGCTTTACGTTGTCGGAACTGCGCACCAGGGTGGTTGCACATCGCGCTAACGATTCTGTCGGGGCGCAGGCCGAGCAGATCGAGCTCTGGCGGCGCCTAACACTGCCGTTGTCGTCTATTGCGTTCGCGCTTCTCGCCGCGCCGTTCGCTTTGATTCGAAACATCCGCGGCGGCAGGTCCGGGCGACTCGCGATGGGCGCGGCGTTGGCATTCCTGGTCTATATCGGGCAGCAGGTAGCAACGAACGCGGGTATACTCGCCAACCTGTCCATACCCGTAACTTCCGCCTTGCCGCCGATCATCGTCCTGGTATTCGCCGTGTTGCTGATGCGACGCATGAACTGACGGTCACACCGAATGGCTCTTCTCAAAGCGTTCATCCGCCGATATCCGTTCCAGAGCATCTTCCTCGCGATCGCGTTGTTGCTGGCGGGCGTCGCCGATGGCATAGGTCTGTCCTCGCTGCTGCCCGCACTGCAGCTCGCGCTGACGACAGATGCGCCGGAAGCAACGCAGAATGAGTTCGCGCAACGCGTTCACGATGTGCTCGCCAGCGCCGGCATCACCCCAACCCTCGGCTTGCTGCTGGGAGTCATCCTGTCGGCGATCGTCGTGAAGAACGCGTTGATCTTCATTGCGGAACAGCGCATCGGCTATATCGCGGCCGACGTGGCAACGGAACTGCGCATGAACCTGCTCAGCGCAGTCATCGCATCGCGCTGGTCGTTCTTTACTCGGCAATCCACGGGTGCGCTGGCGAATGCGATGGCCACCGAAGCGTGGCGCGCGGCTCAAGCGTACGTGTTTGCGGTACGGGTGCTGGCGACCGTGATCGAGGCAACCGTATACACCTCGGTGGCCGTACTCGTGTCGTGGCACGCGACCATACTCTGTTTCGCCGCTGGCGCCCTGGTGCTGTCGGCGTCACACGTGTTCGTGCGCATTGCGCATCGCGCGGGCGACCGCCAGACACACTGGTACCGCTCGCTCCTCGGCACGCTGAGCGACGTGCTGCAGTCGGTGAAAACATTCAAGGCAATGGGTCGCGATCGCGTCGCCGAGGAAGTTCTGTCGCTGGAAACGGGCAAACTCAGGGGCGCGTTGCGCCGCCAGGTGCTCGGCGAAGCCGGACTCGAGGGCGCGCAGGAGTCGTTGCTCGCGCTAGTCATCGTCGGAGGCATCTTCGTAGCGCTGGTGTCGTTCGACGTGCAACTCGCAACCGTCACATTCATGGCTGTGGTCTTGGGCCAGACGCTGAAGCGCGTCGGGCGCGTCCAGAAGCAGTACCAGAAAGTGTTGACGTGTGAGAGCGCGTATTGGGCGCTGGATGAGACGATCGCCGAAGCGCGCGCCCAGGCAGAAACGGGCACGGGTACCGAACGCGTGGCGCTCGACAAGTCGATCGACTTCGAATCAGTGAGCTTCGCGTACGGCGAACACCGCATTCTCGACAATGTGTCGTTCTCGATTCCCGCCGGCGTCATGACGTGTCTCGTCGGCGACTCGGGATCGGGCAAAACGACCATCGCGGATCTGGTCATTGGTCTGATTCAACCCGAATCGGGCGTGATTCGTGTTGACGGACACGACCTCAACGCGCTCGAAGTGCACGCGTGGCGACACAGCATCGGTTACGTTCCACAAGAAAACCTGCTGCTGCACGATTCGATTCTGCACAACGTCGCGCTGGGCGATCCGAGCCTCAAACGCGAAGACGCCGAAACCGCGTTGAAGCTGGCCGGTGCGTGGGACTTCATCTCCAGGCTGCCCGGCGGAATCGACAGCGTCGTGGGCGAACGCGGCACACTGCTCTCGGGCGGGCAGCGCCAGCGCGTCATGATCGCGCGTGCTCTCGCGCATCATCCGAAGCTGTTGATTCTCGATGAAGCGACCAGTGCTCTCGATTCGGCGACCGAAGCGGGCATTTGCGCAACGCTCCAATCTTTGCGTGGACAGCTGACCATTCTGGCGGTCTCGCACCAATCCGCGATGGCCGATATCGCCGATGAAGTCTATCGAGTGGAAGCCGGCAAGCTGGCACGCGACACCGCGCGACACGCACCGCAGCTCAACCAGAGCGTTAGTTAGCCCTCGATCAGCGAGCGTGCACGCGCGACGGTCGCATCGATCTCGGCATTGGCTGCACCCGCTACCACGGAACAAGCGTCGTTTGACCACGTGCCGTGTCCGGCCGCCACGAATGCGTCGTGGAACAAGCCGATGTCGCGAGATAGACGCTTCGGCAGCAGCGCCATCATCGTGCGGTAACTCACCGACTTCACGCTGTGGTCGCGTCCTTCCGGGCCCGTCTCGCCAAGGTTGAAGATGTGCACGGGGCGTCCGGCTGCCGCCGCTTCGGACAGCATCGCCACGCTGTCGGACGTCACCACGAATGCGTCTGCGAGCGCGAGGATGCCGAAGTAAGGGTTGTCGGGGTCGTCGGGCCGATAACGGTGCAGCGATGCCGGCACCGTGAGGGCCGAATCGAGCACATCCGCCACGTCGGTTCGGGTGCGCGCGCTCGTCGTAATGACTACGCTGCCGCCGCGCTGCCTCACCATCTCGTTCAGCTTGCGCGCGAGACGCCTGGCGGCGCGCGCGCCCAGCACGAAAGGACCGCTGTCGCCCCCGATCAGCACTCCGAGAATGGGCCGTGGGAACTCTTCGAAGCGGGTCTCCCAACGAACTCGTTCAGCCGCGAGCCGTGAGGCAGTGACGCCATGCTGAGTCATCAGGTTGTGCACGACGTTCGGTTCGCGCGGCAACCTGTATTGCGGCGTCGTTACCACCAGGTCGAATAGGCCGCGCCGCGCCCAGGTGCGACCGAGAAACACGAGCCGGGTGCGTCCGCCGCTGCACTGCTTGATCCACCGGCACACCGGCTCGTTTTTCAGCCCGGCGGAAACGATGATGTCTGGCCATGGCGCTTCGAGAGCATCTGATCCAGCGTCGATGCCTCGTCGCGAGACGGTTCGCATCAACCCGAGTGCGCCCGCCAACGAGTTGTAACGCAGGCGTTTCGTCGCAACGTCGCCGCCCAATCGATTCGCGAGCCCGGAGATCTGCGAGTTCTCGCCAGCGCGATAGCTGGCGACGGCCCAGACGCGGGGCGTGACCCTTCGAGAGGCTTTGTCTGTATAATCGCCCCCCGTCAACATCCGCCCCAGTCAATCACTACGCTATGACAAAACGCGAGAATTATGCCGCTCGCCTCAAGGAGCTTGTCAACCAACTCGCTGAGGAAGGCACGCACGTAGACGTCGATAGCGACCTCGTCGATGACGTAGGTCTTTCCTCGATCGAGATCATGGAGCTGGTCGAACAACTCGAGGATGCATACGACATCTCGTTCCCGCTCAACGATCTCGCCGAGATCCGCACCATCAACGACATGGTGAAAGAACTCGAACGCCTGATCGAGAAGCCCTGATCGACAAGAAATGAGAGTCGAGAAACAATGAACCTCATCGAGCGGCGCGTTGCCACCGAGAAGTTGCCGTGGCAAGACAGCGACGTGCTCGGCACGCTGGTTACCGTAGACGGTAACCCGACGAGCGGAACGGTAAACGGCCGAACGGTCATCCTCGCCGGCACCAACAACTATCTCGGCCTGACATTTCATCCCGACTGCGTGCGCGCATCGGCGGAAGCCGCTGCACGTTACGGCACCGGCACCACCGGATCGCGACTCGCGAGCGGCACATATCCGGATCACGCCGCGCTCGAACGCGAGCTGGCGGAATTCTACGGCGCACGCGCGGTGATGCTGTTCACCACCGGATATCAGGCAAACGTCGGAATCATTTCGGCATTGGCCGATCGCGATTCCGTACTGCTGCTCGACGCACAAAGCCACGCGAGCATTTACGACGGCGCCACGTTGTCCGGCGCAACGACCTATCGCTTCAAACACAACGACGCCGCAGACCTCGACAAGCGGTTGCGTCGCCTCGGCGACAAAGCGCCGAACTCGCTCGTGATCGTCGAAGGCATCTACAGCATGCTCGGCGACACCGCGCCGCTCGCCGACTTCTGCGAGGTGGTCACACGCTACGGTGCCGCATTGCTCGTAGACGAGGCGCACTCGTTCGGTGTACTCGGCAAACACGGCCGCGGTCTCGCAGAAGCAGCCGGTGTAGAGGATCAGGTCGACGTCGTAGTCGGTACGTTCAGCAAAAGCCTGGGTTGCGTCGGCGGTTATGCGGCCAGTCGCAAACACGACCTGACGCAACTGCGCGCCGCCGCACGGGCCTACGCGTACTCCGCATCGAGTTCGCCGTCGGTAATGGCTTCGGCGCGCGCCGCACTCAAAGTGATTCGCGAACAGCCCGAACTGCGCGAGCGCCTGCTCGACAACGCTCGTGTTACGTACGGCGCACTACAGCAACTCGGCTACGAACTCGGCCCCGAAATCAGCCCCGTGGTCGGCGTTCAAGTACGCAGCGATGAACTCGCGCTGGATGCGTGGCACTTCCTTATCGACAACGGTGTGTACGTGAATCTGGTGCCGTTCGAAGCATCGCCCGGCCCTTTCTGCCTGCTACGCGTCAGCCTGTCCGCCGCACACACGCCGGAGCAGGTCGATGCAATCATCGAGGCATTTCGAAGGCTGCGTGAGACCGGCCCCCTGGCCTAACAGGGTCACGAAGGGGCAGGGGCCTTGTGGTCGGTAGGTGACGGCTGATCGGTGTTTCCGGGTCGCTCGAGCCGGCATTCCCCCGCGCCCGTCGCTCGAAGCTCCGTCGTACCTCTATTAGTAACGACCACCCAACTTTGAATGATCCCAGCTTACATATCGCTCGGGATGGAACTTGATCACCGCACGCTTTGCGGCCGTTTTCGAAACCGCCGCGGTCAAGGCTTGTCGTTGGGTCGCGTCGACCGTGGTGCCGCGTGTGTTGATCTTCACGAGCGTGTCGATGGCTGTGTCGAGGTCTTCGATGACCTCCGCGCGGGCGTAGATCACCACCCCTTTGAGTTGAGCATATTCAGTGCCGCTTTCGACGAGCAGAGTCGCCTTCGGGTCGCGTCGCCAGTTGAGGATCTTCTGCGACTTCCCGAACGTCGTGCAGTAAACGCAACCTTCGTCGTCGACGTAGAACCACATCGGCATGGGATGCGGGTAACCGTCTTTGCCGTTGGACACGATGATCACTGTCTTTTGGCTGTCGAGAAATTCGCGAGTTTCTTCGGCGGTGAGTTCGATGCTGTTTCGGCGCGACGGCATGTGCGGGTCTCCTTTACTTCGATACAAGAATGCTGTTAGACGGGAACCGCGCGCAGCGGCTTCGAATGACGCCATTCGGCCAATAACGTGCGCAGAGCCGCTACGAACGCGAGCGGCTGGTCGAGGAACAGATGATGCTGTGCTTCCGGTATGGCGACGAACGGAACCGA
>CAZLDA010000311.1:0-5508 GCA_964557875.1 uncultured Pseudomonadales bacterium
CCTCCCGAGCCTTTAATTCCGGCGCAGTTGAATTGGCAAGGGGACCAGCCGTTTTCGCGCCGCTTCGGCGACATCTATCACGCGCCCGACGGTATGGCCGAAGTGGCGCGCGTGTTCGTCGATCCGCAACGCCTCACCGAACGTTTCTCTTCCAACCATCGCGTATTCACGATCGGCGAACTCGGCTTCGGCTCCGCGCTGAACTTCGCCGTGGTGGCACACCTCTATCTCCAATGCGCACACGCAAATGCGCGGCTGCATTTCATCACGGTAGAGAAGCACCCGATCACACCTGCGGAATTCGCCGCTCTCGCGCGCCGACGCTCGGAAGCGCTGCCGATCTATCGTGAACTCGCGCAGGTGTATCCGGCGCTGCTGCCCGGCTGGCATCGACGCCATATCGCCGCGGGGCGCATCACGTTGTCCGTGTTCTTCGGCGACGGTGCAGCAGGGTTCGGCGACATCGTCGGCCGGCAACGTCTGCCCGTCGACGCATGGCTGCTCGACGGTTTCGCGCCCGACCGCAATCCGCAGCTATGGCGCGATTCGTTGTGGCGCACCCTTGCTGAGTTGTCGGCAGAGGGTTCGACGATTGCCACGTTTAGCGCCGTCGGCACTGTCCGTCGCGCGCTCGGCGATGCAGGATTCAACATGCGCAAGGTCGACCAGCGACCGCATAAACGTCACACGCTCGCAGGCGAGTTCGGGCCGGCAAACCGCGTGGCGCATGAACAGCCCAGCGCAGTGGCTGTGGTCGGTGCGGGTTTCGCAGGTGCCGCTACTGCTCGGCAGCTCGCGGATCGCGGCATCGCGGTTACGTTGTACGACGCCGCGCAGACTCCCCCGAACCGCATGGCGGCAACGCTGTTTCATCCGCGGCTGTTGCCGGACGGAAGTATCGGCTCCTCTCTGCGTTGCACCGGGTATCTGTATTCGACGCATTGGTATCAGAGCGTATGCGGCGCGCGGCCCACTGGCGCGCTGCAATTCACGGGTCCGAACATGCCTCAGGCCCGGCTGGAGGCGGCAGCGGACGCGTTCGCCCCGTCTGGCGACTGGGTAGTTCCTGTCGACCCCGCCACGGCGTCTTCTCTCGCCGGCGTCCCGTTGCGCAAACATGCGTTGTTCTTTCCGCATGCGCGCGCGCTCGACCTCGGCACGCTCGGCAAGGCGCTCAGCTCGCATGGCTATATCGACTATCGTCCGAACACTCTGTGCGACGAGGTATCCAGCGACATCGGTTGCGCCGCCGTAAAGACGCAGCACGGCGTATCGAACTACGATCAGGTGATTTTGTGCGCGGGTGCCGGCGCCAACGGTTTCGAGCAGGCGCGGTACCTGGAGATCTTGCCGGTATGGGGGCAGATCGAACGGGTCGAACTCGCGCGCGCGCCTGCCATGCCGATGGTCGGCGATGGCTTCGTGACGTCGGTCGACGCGCATTGGGGCATCGGCGCCACATACGAACAGAAACCGTGGGAAGAAGCGCGCGCCACCCAGTTCAACCTCTCCCGCTTCCGCACGTGGTGGCGCGAGCTGACCGGCGCAGATCCGTTGCTGCACGAAGTTGCGCGCCTGCGCGGCGGTCGCGCGGTGACGTCGGATCGGATGCCTGTGATCGGACGCCTGTTCGACGACGAAGGCGCCCAGATACCACGGCTGCTGGTGAACACCGGACACGGTTCGCAAGGCACGGTGAGCGCACCATTTGCGGCGGAGTGGATCGCAAGCGAACTCTGTGGCGAATTCGCACCGTGCATGCGCGCGCAACTGGACGCGTACGGCTCGACGCGATTCCGATTGCGGCAGGCTCGACGCGGCCCGCGCCACGGCGGCCGCGCCTGACGATTCCTACTGCTCGAACACCCGCACGTTCATCACGCTGTCGATCCGGTTGATCTCCGGCAACAGATCGGCAGGAATCGGCGCGGCCACATCGATGAGATTGTACGCAACGTCGGCACGGCTCTTGTTGATCATGTCGATGACGTTGATGTTCTTGTTCGCCAGCACCGAGAGAATCTGCCCGAGCATTTTCGGAACGTTGCGATTGGTGACCGCAATCCGCACGCCTTCCGTGCGCTCCAGGCTAACGGTGGGGAAGTTCACCGAATTGCGGATGTTACCGTTTCGAAGGAAGTCGATCAGTTGATCGGCGGCCATCACCGCGCAGTTCTCTTCTGCCTCCGCCGTGCTCGCACCGAGGTGCGGCGTTGCCGACACGTTGGGAAGATCTGCCAACGCGGGCGACGGGAAGTCCGAGAAGTAACGCGCCAATCGACCCGCAACGAGCGCACGCGAAAGTGCGGCCTCGTCGACAATCTCCTGTCGCGCAAAGTTCAACAACACCGTACCCGGCCGAAATGCTTTCAGCGACTCGTCGTTGATCATGTTGCGCGTTTCGTCGAGCAGCGGAACGTGCAGCGTGACGTAGTCCGCGCGCGCAAACAGCGTCGGCAGGTTCTCCATCTTCTGCACGTCGCTGGGCAGCCGCCATGCTGCATCGACCGAAATCGCAGGGTCGTAGCCCAGCACGTTCATCCCGAGACGCAGACCCGCTTCCGCCACGAGCGCGCCGATCGCTCCGAGGCCCACCACGCCCAGTGTCTTGCCGTAGATCTCTTCGCCCTGGAACCGCTTTTTCTCGGCCTCCACGCGCTTGTTCAGTTCCGCTCCATCCGTAACCCCTTTGATCGACGCGACATAGTCGAGGCCGCCGATTACGTCGCGCGCCGACAGCAGTAACGCGGCCAGCACCAGTTCCTTCACCGAGTTCGCGTTCGCACCGGGCGTGTTGAACACGACGATGCCGCGTTCCGTGTAGTGCTCCACCGGAACGTTGTTCACACCGGCACCGGCGCGCGCCACTGCACGCAGGTTAGGCGTCACGTGATCGGCGGTGAGAACGTGGCTGCGCAACAGAATCGCGTGCGGGTCGGAGATCTCCGTGCCCACTTCGAAGCCGTCGCGCGGAAACCGCTCGAGGCCGCGCAACGCGATCTGATTGAAGGTTCGAACCTTGTACATGTTCTATCCGGTATCGGGAAAAGGCGCGTATTGTAGAGACAGTCCGTTCTTGTCGCGATCTTCTGCCGCGATCCACCTTCCGTGACGTGCATCCGTGACGTGCATCCAATGACCCGCATCGATCCGCTCCACATCTTCATCGCGGTGGTCGATCACCGGAGCTTCACCCGTGCCGCAGAGCTGATGGGCTTCACACCCTCCGCCGTCAGCAAGCAGATCAGTCAGCTCGAAGAACGGCTCGGAACGCGCCTGCTGCATCGCACGACGCGTTCGGTGATGGCCACCGAGGCGGGCCAGCTGTACTACGACCGCTGCCGGCAGATTCTCGAGACGCTGGACGAAACCGAGAACCAGATCCGTGCGCTCGAGAACGCGCCGGCCGGCCGCATCCGCGTGCTTGCGCAACCCTTCTTCGGACGCAGCGCCCTGGCGCGCCTGTTCCGCACGTTTCAGCAGAGCTATCCCGACGTGTTCATCGACCTGACGCTGTCCGAGGGCGTGCCGGCGGTGTCACGCGATACATTCGACGTATCGATTCTGTTGGAGCGCGCCGAAGAGGAACGCCTCGTATCGCGCGAACTCGCGCAGTTGCCGACGATTCTCTGTGCCTCACGGGCGTATCTCGAACGCTGCGGCCGGCCTCGCTGCGAAGCGGATCTGGTCGGTCACGGCTTCATCGAGATCACCACGCCGAGTCATGCGGACACGCCGCGCTGGTCGAAAACGCGCGCGTTCGTCGTCAACGACGTCGACATGGCGTATCACGCGGTACTCGAAGGCATGGGTATCGGCATGCTGCCGCTGTATGTAGTGCGCCGCGATATCGAACGCAATCGCGTCGATCAGCTGCTGCCAGATCTGCAGGTGGCGAACCAGAGCGTGTGGCTCAGCTATCCGGAATTGCGCCGCCAGTCGGCCAAGACGCGCGCATTCGTCGACTTCCTGGCAGCAACGCTGGCGGTACCGCGCACCGACAACTGACCTTCAGCCAACGTCTGCGAAGAGGGGCTTCTCGAGTTCCGCCCAGTCGGTGATGCCGTCGTGCGGAAGCGCTTCGAACTCGAGCACGCCGAGCTGCTGGTACAACGGGCGAACGCGCTCAGTCAGCAGACCGATGCGCTTCAGGTTCGGGATCACGCGGCCGAACAGCAACTGCGCGAAGGTCTGGCGGCTTTCCGAATTGCCGCTCAACGACAGCAACATCCGCTCGCGCGCCTTTTCAACGTCCCAGCCGAAGTGCTCGAAGATTTCCGTGGCGGCGAGTCGATCGCGCATCACCACGCACGCTTCGTACGCGAACTGCGCGCGGTCGTCCACCTGCTGCGGCGTCAGCGTCTTCACGTACTCTTCGAGATAGTTCACGCCGAACGTCACGTGCCGCGCTTCGTCGCGGATCACGTAGTGCACCAGGTTTTGCAAGAGCGGGTCGTTCGTGGTCATCTTCGCGGTGTTGAACGCGGCAAGCGCGAGCCCTTCGATGATGATCTGCATGCCGATGAACTTCAGATCCCAGCGTTCGTCGGTGAGGATCTTGTCGATCAGCAGCTTCAGGTTGCGCGACATCGGATACATGATGCCGACGCGATGGTGCAGGTAGCGGTTGAACACTTCGACGTGGCGCGCTTCATCGAACGTTTGCGACGCCGCGTACAGCTTCGCGTCGAACGACGGCGCACACGACGCGAGTTGCGAGGCCACCAGTAGCGCGCCCTGTTCGCCGTGCAGGAACTGCGACAGCTGCGACGCGAGGCGATGCCAGCCGAACTCGACCTTCTGCGCCTGCGTCATCGCCTCATAAGGCTGGTAACCTCTGAACGGATTGAACGCTTCGTTGTTCGGGAATTCGGTGCGCGGATACGGAATTGTCCAGTCGAGATCGGTGCTGGCGTTCCAGTTCAATTGTTTGCCGAGCTCGTACAGCTTCTCGACCCGGCCGCGTCCTTCCGTATAGTCCCAGTTGTATGCGCCGGTCAGCGGCGTCTGAAAGATCTCCACCACCGATTCGACGTCGGTAGGGGTCATTCGGCTGGCAACGTCGTCCGCCGTGGGAAGGAATCGGACCTCACGTGCCTGGTCTGCTCGATACGTGATCTTCATACGCCGTACTCCTCTTCTTCCTGAGCCGCTGCTTCCTCAGGCCGACTTATCGTAGAGCGGTTTCGACAGTTCGTGCCAGTCGATGTGACCGTCGTCCGGCAGTGCTTCGAACTCCAGCAAACCGAGCTCTTCGAACTTGGGCCGGATCGAATCAGTCAGCAAACCGATCCGCTTCAGGTTCGGCACGACTCGAGCGAAGATCATGTTGCGAAAGCGTTGCCGGTGCTCGCCGCCGGTTGCGATTGCAGTGGCTTCCTCCACCGGCCAGTTGAACTGCCGATACACATCGGTGGGGATCAGACGCGTGCGCATGACGACACAAGCCTCGAACGCGAACTGCGCGCGTTCTTCGCGCTGTTCGGGGGTGAGTGTCTTTACGAACTC
>CAZLDA010000312.1:0-5498 GCA_964557875.1 uncultured Pseudomonadales bacterium
CGCAACGCGAAATGTGCTCCAGCGCCTCGGTTTCGTAGTGCATCACGCAGTCCTGGCCGAGATCGGTCACGTACATGTCGTTCCCGCCAACGAGCACGAAATGGGGATGTGCCGAAGCCTGCCGCCGCGGATGCACCGACTCGCCATGGTGCTGCCACGTCCGCGGTCCACCTGCCAGCGCGCCGTCCGCATCGACATCGAACACCGCGATCGTGCCGCAGCCGTAGTGCGCGACCGCCAGCTTGTGCGCGCCGGAGAGCAACGCAAGGTGACACGGCAGGCTGCCTCGCGAATCGACGCGCTGACGTTGCCGCAACTGGTTCCCGTCGATCGCAATCACCGATACACCGCCGTGGTCGGTGGGCGTTTCGTTAACGACATATGCGAGCGGCAATGCAGGATGCAGCACCACGAACGACGGATCGGCGATTTCGCAGGCATCGATCACTTCGATGCGACCGGACGGATCCATCGCGCACAGGTACAGCCCGCGCGAAGTGCGTTGCGTCGTATACGTGCCGACCAGGAACCGTCGCTCCGACATTCATGCCTCCGTGAAAAGACGCGACTGTACCGGCCGCCGCTGCGCGGTATCGTGTCGCGTCGTTACGTGCGATCGGAACCCCATGTTAGAAAACCTGCTGCGGCGCGCTGTTGCATTTCCAGTGATCGCACTCGATCGCGCTGAGGATGCCGTGCCACTCGCGCGCTGTCTTGCAGATGCCGGCCTCATGCTGATGGAGATCACACTGCGTACGCCGGCGGGCTTGCCCGGATTACGCGCGATCCGCGACGCGAAAGTGGACATAGACGTGGCTATCGGGACGGTTCGCAGCGTGGACGACATGCGTGCTGCGGCGCAGTCCGGCGCGGTGGCGATGATCAGCCCTGGAACGACTCCCGCATTGATCGAGGCGGCGCGCGACACGGAGCTTCCGTGGCTGCCCGGCGTTGCGACAGCAAGCGAAGCAATGCTGCTGGCCGATGCGGGTTATCGCATCCAGAAGCTGTTCCCTTCGCGGCTCGAACTGGTCGACGCATTGGCCGGACCGTTCCCCGACTTGATGCTGGTGCCTACCGGCGGCGTCGATGCAGACAACGCGCGCGACTATCTGCAACGAGCGAACGTGATCGCGGTGTCCGGCTCGTGGATCACGCCGCGCCGACTCATCGCCGAACACGGGTGGGATGAAATCGGACGTCGCGCACGATCCGCGGCCGCGCTCGCGACCGGTCGGTGACAATTCGCTATTCTCGAAACCGCAGGCTCGAAATCGAACGATGACGGAACTTCCATGCCGACAACCCTGATCCGCGGCGGCCAGATCTACGACGCCGCGCGCAACGCATTCAGCGCCGGCGACGTTCTGCTGGACGGCGCGAGGATCGCAGCGGTGGGTCGCGTGGACGCAGCGTCAGCCTCCGGCGCCACTATAGTGAATGCCGCGGGCGCATACGTTGCCCCCGGCTTCATCGACAGCCACACGCATATCTATGCGCATCCGCTGTTTCGCTCGGGCCGCGTTCAAGCCGACCGCATCGGCGTGCAGCAAGGCGTCGCGTGTTGTGTGGACGCGGGCTCGTTCGGCGCGAACATGGTCGACGCGTTTCCGCAGTTCGTTCATCAGACGCAGAAGACGCGCGCCTATGCGTTCATCAACATTGGTTCTCCGGGGTTACCCAATGTCGGGGGCGGACATGCGTCGCGCCCGGACCTTTGCGATCTGCCGGGCGTAGTGAAGGCGTTCGACCGGCATGGCGAATGGTTGCTCGGCGTAAAGGTGCTGGCTTCCGCCTCGCACACCGAAGCATTCGGCGAGCAGGCCGTGAAGATGGCGCGCAAGGCGGCCGAACTCGTCGACAAACCGGTGATGCTGCATATAGGTAACGCGCCTCCTGTCATCGACGACGTGCTCGACATGCTGCGGCCCGGCGACATCATTACGCACACGTACCACGGCAAAGTCGGCGGCGTGCTGACGTACAAGAACAAGGTGCTGCCGGCGTTTCGCGCCGCAATCGAACGCGGTGTGTTCACCGACATCGGCCACGGCCAGGCCTCGTTCAGTTTCCGAACCTGCGAACTCGCGCTGGAACAGGGCATGCCGGTGCATTCGATTTCGAGCGACCTGCACGCCGGCAACGTCACCCGATACGCCATCTCGCTGTCGCGCACCATGAGTAAACTGTTGGCACTGGGCATGACGCTTGCCGACGTGGTGCGGGCAGTAACGGCCACTCCCGCGCGCATGCTGCATCTGGACGAACACGGCTTCGGCACGCTCGCGGCGGGCGCGCCGGCGCACGTGACGATCTTCGACGTGCGCGACGAACTGCGCGAAATCGAAGACGCCGAAGGCGAAAAGCGCACGGCGAAGCAGTGGATCGTGCCGCGCGGCGTGTTCGTGGACGGCACGTTCTTCGAGCGCAGTGCGGAATTGTGAAATGAGCGAGAACATTTACAGACGTTTCGGACTCGACGGCGTGATCAACGCATCCGGCAAGATGACCGCGCTCGGCGGCACGGCACAAAACGATGCGGTTGCACACGCGCAAGCCGAGGCCGCGCAAAGCCACGTCGATCTGGAACTGCTGCGACGACGCGCGGGCGAACTGGTGGCGCATTACGTTGGCGCCGAAGCGGCGTCGATCACCTGCGGCGCGGCGTCCGGCATCGCGATCGCGGTTGCCGCGTGCATCACCGGTACCCATCTCGATCGCGTTCTGCGCGTACCGGATACCGAAGGGTTCAATCGACGCGTGCTGCTGCAGGCCGGACACGACATCAACTTCGGCGCTTCCGTGACGCAGATGATCCGGCTCGGCGGCGGACGGCCCGAAGTGGTCGGCTGGGTGAACAGCGTGCCGAAGACGCTACTTGACGACGCGCTCGCCGCACACGCGGATACTGTCGCGCTGCTGTACGTGCAGTCGCATCACAGCGTGCAGGAACAAATGGTCTCACTCGCCGATTGCATCGCAGCGGCGCACCGCCGCCACGTTCCGGTGATCGTGGATGCCGCCGCGGAAGAAGATCTGCGACGTTACATCGAGCTCGGCGCCGACCTCGTCACCTATTCCGGTGGCAAGGCAATCGGCGGACCGACGGTGGGATTCGTCGCCGGACATCGCAATCTGATCGAAGCGTGCGAGCTGCAACAACGCGGCATCGCCCGCGCAATGAAAGTTGGAAAGGAGTCGATCGTCGGCCTGCTCGTTGCGCTCGAACAATATGCAAGCCGCGACGCGGCCGGAGAGCAGGCACGCCATAGTTCTGTTGTTGGCGCTCTGGAGCGCCGGCTGGTTGGCGTTCGTAACCTGCACGCCTACCGTAAACCAGATGAAGCCGGCCGCGGTATCGAGCGTCTTGCACTCACGCGCACCGACGGCGGTGACATCCGCGCACTCGTGAAGTACCTTGCCGCCGGTTCGCCCACCATCCGCACCCGCAACCATCATCTCGACGACGGCGTGGCGTTGATCGATCCGCGCGAAATCGACGCCGCACAAGCCACCGTCATTGCCGAACGTGTGCGTACGTTCTTCGAATCGACATGAAGCCCAAGCCATGCCAACGCTGACATCCAAACACCGCGACCAACTCATCGAACAGGGTTGGTTGATGATTCCCGACGTCGTACCGAAGGAACTGTGCGAACGCTCCACCACCGCCCTGTGCGACTTCATCGGTGTCGACCCCAACGACCCGACCACGTGGCGTAACTATGTTACGCAAGGGCACGGCATCATTCCCTTGCACCACGACCAGGCGCTGTGGGACGTTCGGCAACTGCCGCAACTGCACGAGCTGTTCAGCGCCATCTATCAGACGCCGAAACTCTGGGTCACTTTCGACCGAGGCTCGTTCAAGGTGCCGAGCAGCTATCACGAGTCGGGATTCCGGATGGATGCCGTGCACTGGGACGGTGACCCGCGCGCAACCGAAGATCTCGCCATACAGGGGCTCGTGTATCTGACGGACACGCCCGATGAGCAAGGCGCTTTCGCGATGGTGCCCGAGCTGTACCGCACGCTCGACCAGTGGCTGGCCGTGGAGCGCAGCGATGCAGAATACCGCAGACCGGACGTATCACCCTATCCACTGCTACCCGTGGGCGGTCCGCAAGGCAGCGTCGTGATATGGCATCGCAAAATGCCTCACACCAGTCTCGCCAACAATTCCACCAAGCCGCGATTGGTGCAGTACGTGACGATGGCGCCCGCCGGTTCCGAGGAGTCGCGCCTGCGCAACGCGCGCGACTGCATCGAAAAGCACCCGCCCACGTGGGCGCTCAGGCAGAAGGTGGCCGGACAGCTCGATCCGGAACCCGGCCCGCCGCCGCAACTGACGAAACTGGGCATGCGCCTGGCCGGCGTCGAGGCGTGGTAGCTGCGAGAGTGCAAATGCGGCGCAAAACCGGTTACTTTTCTCACCGCGTCTAATCGTCAATGGGGCTGTAGCTCAGCTGGGAGAGCGCTGCGTTCGCAATGCAGAGGTCAGGGGTTCGATCCCCCTCAGCTCCACCAATCAACAAGGAATCTAGGTCCCCGGTTTCGCGTGCCTTTCGAGATACTCAGCGATTGCCGCGATATTCGACGCACTCGGCACCATCACTCCGCCGCCGGGCCTCACCCTGTCTGCAATGTGTTCCTCCATGCGCCCGGTGACATCCGCCCATTCCTTGGCGGTGTGTAGCGAAGGTGGCGGTGCCGCATGGCACTGCGAGCAGTATTTCCCTTCAAGTTGACCTCCAGGCGAGCTTGAGTCAGGGAAGGTACTCGCGGCGCTCAGGTCCCACATCCAACCCATTCCGCGCATTGTCTGCATGTTTCGGTAGATGGTGTCGTAGTGCTGGCGGAGCAATACGTCGCGCTTCGCTGGATCAGTCTCGGCGGCAATTGCAGTCATCTGCTTGCGCATGTCGAGCTGTAGCGCCTGCATGCGCTTCTGATACTGCGCCGGGGTTTCGTTCGGCAGCGTCCAACTCATTATCTCCTGACCCATCGTCCCCGTACTGTCACCCCACGGACACGACGTCCCGTTCTTGGTCGTACCTGGCCCTCTTATGCCGGGAGCCACCATCATCCAATCGGCACATCCGCTCGCAGCAACGGCGGGCGTCTGCCGGATCGACAGCATGTAGTTTTGCATCATCGACCAATGACTCTGCATCGCCTTTTGCTGCGCCTGCAGGTCAGCGCCACTCGTCACGGTCGCGAGTTCCTGGGTCATCGCGTCTTCTTGCTTCTGCAGCTCCTGAATCTTCGCCGCGTCGGGACTCTCCGCCGCACCCACGCCAACTGCAGAGGTCATGAGCAACACACTTCCCAATGCAACCGCCGCGAAAAAGGAACTGTTCCGGATTCGCATCGCAACCCCAGATGGCGTGATAGGTCCGCGACGATAGTCGTTCACCGTGAACGTCTCAATCTGGGGGTGCTTGAGTGTCGCGCCTCGCACGCCAGCCTGGAACCAGCGAGCGTGGCCTAGGACGTAC
>CAZLDA010000313.1:0-5486 GCA_964557875.1 uncultured Pseudomonadales bacterium
CGTTTTTCACCACCAAACCGGGCGGTACCGGCCTTGGTCTGGCCTCGAGCCGCGCTACGATCGAAGCCCACGGCGGATCGATCGGCTTCGACGATGTCGAACGCGGTGGCGTACGCTTCTACTTCCGCCTCCCGATTGCCCAGCCCGCCGATTGTTGAAAGAGAGAATGACGTGAGCAAATCTCCTGCCAAGCCCCTCAAATCGGTCGTTTACGTCGTCGACGATGACGACGGCATGCGTAACGCGCTCGTCGCGTTGATCGGCACGATCGGCCACGACGCAATCGAATTCGCCCGGCCGGAAGACTTCCTGCGCGATTACGATCCGCAGCTTTCCGCATGCGTGCTGCTCGACGTGCGAATGCCCGGCATGAGCGGCCTCGACGTGCAGCGCGAACTGAACCGCCGCGGCGCGATGATTCCGATTCTGCTCATCACCGGGCACGGCGACGTGCCGATGGCGGTGCAGGCGATGAAAGACGGCGCCTTCGAGTTTTTGCAGAAACCGTTTCGCGACCAGGAGCTGATCGACGGCATCAACCGCGCGCTGCAGAAAGATGCGGAAAACCGCCAGGTGCTCGAACGCAACGCCGAAGTGAACCGCCGCATCGCGACACTGACGCCGCGCGAGCGCGAGGTGATGGCAATGGTCGTGGACGGACGCGCGAACAAGGTCATCGCGATCGACCTCGGCCTGAGCGAACGCACCGTCGAAATCCATCGCGCCAACGTGATGGACAAGATGAAGGCGCAGTCGGTAGCGCACCTCGTAAAGATGAATTTATCAACGGCACAGGAGAACTGACGTGATCGCCGAAGAAACGCGGTTACCCGCGCATCGACCCGACCGCACGCCCTTTGTCGAACCACTGGTGATCGATCGATGGCGGCGCCAATACGAGCGCGACCGGCGCGCATTCGAGCGCATGCACGGTCGGGCGCCGGCGACGCATTACGAACTGGCCGGGTGGCTCGCGCACAAGCGCTGACGAATTTCTTCTTTCAAATCCGCGAGTTGACCGGAACTCTCCGGCCAAAAATCCCCCTTCGTTCCCCACTATTCGCGCTGGCGCGCACTTTACGCCGCGCCCATGCGATGATTCCTGCCGCTTCGAGCCCGCAGCAGTAAATCAGCAAAAGAAGGGGACGCTCCGATGAAATACGCAAATCTCGGCGGCACCGGTGTCAGCGTTTCGCGCATCTGCCTCGGCATGATGACGTACGGTTCCAAGAAGTGGCGCGACTGGGTGCTCGAATACGGCGAGGCAAAGCCGTTCGTCGCCCGCGCCATCGAAGCCGGCATCAACTTCTTCGACACTGCCGACGTGTATTCCAACGGCGCCTCTGAAGAAGTGTTGGGGCGTGCGCTGCGCGAGATCGGTGTCGATCGCCACGACGTGGTCATTGCCACCAAGTGCAACGGCGGCACACACGACCGCGCCCGCAACCGCTTCGGGTTGTCGCGCAAGAACGTCATCGAGTCGTGCGACGCATCGCTGAAGCGGCTCGACACAGACTTCATCGATCTCTATCAGATCCACCGCTTCGACAGCCGCACGCCGATCGAAGAAACCATCGACGCACTGAACGACCTCGTGCGCGCCGGCAAAGTGCGTTACCTCGGCGCGTCGAGCATGTTCGCCTGGCAGATGGCGAAGTACCTGTTCACGCAGGATGCCCGCCGCGCCACACGCTTCGTCACCATGCAGAACCACTACAACCTGATCTATCGCGAAGAAGAGCGCGAAATGAACCCGCTGTGCGCGGATCAGAACGTGGGCCTGATTCCGTGGAGCCCGCTCGCCCGCGGCTATCTCGCGCGCGACAAGGAAACGTTGAAAGCCACCACGCGGGGCAACTCCGACGAATTCACCAAGATGCTGTACCGGCGCGAATCGGACTTCGACATCGTGCAGCGCAATGCCGATACGGCCGCGCGCCTCGGCGTTAAACCGGCCCAAACCGCGCTCGCGTGGCTGCTCGGTAAACCCGGCGTAGCGGCACCGATCATCGGCGCATCGAAACTACCGCAACTCGAAGATGCCATCGCAGCCGTCGACGTCGAACTGTCCGCCGACGACGTGAAGCAGCTCGAAGCGTTGTACGAACCGCACGCCGTTGCAGGTCATGTATGAGTCGGCCATGCATAAGCCGGCCACGCTCAACCGATTTCTCCATCGACCACGAGGTATTCAAATGACCCGTTCCGATCGCATACAACAGGCCGCCCAGCGCTACATCGACAACAACACGTTCGCCGGCATCGAGTGGCTGGTGCAGCGCCGCGGCGAAGACATCGCGCGTGGACAGGTCGGCTACGCCGATACGGCGAAGAAGCCGATTCCGAAGAACGCGCTGTATCGCATCTATTCGATGACGAAGCCGATCACCTCGGTAATCGCACTGATCCTGATCGAACAGGGCAAGCTGCGGCTGTACGACATGCTGGCGCAGTTCGACAAGCGCTTCGCGCAGATGACAGTGCTCGGCGCAGACGGATCGATCGGACCGGCGAACCGGCCGATCACCGTCGAAGATCTGATTACGCACCGCGCCGGTTTCACGTACGAGTTCATTCCCGGCTGCCAGATCGCGCAGTACTACCAGCGCGCGGAAATCAGCAGCGACGGCACCGTGTCGCTCGACGAAATGATGCGCCGCCTCTCCGAACAGCCGATCGCCTTCCACCCCGGCAGCCAGTGGCGCTACAGCGTGGCCACCGACGTGCTTGCGCACGTTTGCGAAAAAGCCTCGGGGCGCGGCATCGACGAACTGATGAAGGAATACATCTTCGATCCGCTCGGCATGAGCGACACCGCGTTCTTCGTGCCGGCCGACAAGCGCAATCGCATGCTGCCGGTTTACGGCATCACCGACCTCACCGACCTCGCGCCGCTGAAGCCGCGGCCGCAGGAGCTGACGCTGTCCGACGTCGAAGAGATGTATCCGTCCAACATGCCGCGCACGTTCCGCCGAGGCGGCCACGGCCTCTTCTCCACCACTGACGACTACGCGAAGTTCGCGCGCATGCTGCTGAACGGCAAAACACCCGACGGCAAGGCGATCCTGTCGCGCAAGATGGTGGAAGCGATGCGTGCGAACCGTCTTCCGGCGTCGCAACTGCCGATCGCGATCGGTCCGAACAAGATGGGTGGCTACGGCTGGGGACTGGGCGTGCGCGTGATGCTCGACGTGGGGCAGGCATCGAGTCTCACCGGCGACGGCGAACTCGGCTGGGCCGGCGCCGCATCGACCTACTTCTGGGTGGACCCGAAGGAAGAGCTCACCGGCGTGATCATGACGCAATATCTCGGCTCGATGCTGCCGATGAACGACGATCTTCGCGTCGCCGCTTACCAGATGGTCGACTGACGATCGACCGAACCGCGATTCGATCGCGCCAACGACCGCACTGGGCGGCGTTTGGCGCGATCGGCTATTGATGGCCGCGGATCGCTAGAACGCCAGTCCGAGCGCCACCAGGTCGCGTTCAACCTGCTCCGCGCTTTCGAATCGGATGGCGTGCATCCCCTGTTCGCGTGCACCGGAGACGTTGGCCGGCATGTCGTCGATGAAGACGGTGTGTTCCGGCTGCAACGCATGTGCGTCGAGAAGATGCCGAAAAATCGCCGGCTCGGGTTTCAGGAAACCGACCTCCGCCGACACCACTACGCCGCGAAAGTACTGCCAGAAGTCGTATCGACCTCTAAGGTGCGCGACGATTTCGTGCACGTTGTCGGTGAGCGCATACATCGGATAACCCGCGGCCTGCAGCCGCGGCAACAACGCACTGGTTCCGTCGACCAGATCCTGCGTCGCTTTCACGTGATGGAACACCGCCTCGACCAGACTCGGTTCCATGCTCAACTCGCGCACGTAATGCGCTTGAGCTTCCCGTTCGCTGAACAAGCCGCGATTGAGGTCGCGCCACAACGGATGCCCGAAGAAGCGTTTGGCCCATACCTGCGCGTCGTCCGACTCCGTCAGCGCGCGCCGCATGATTTCCACCGGCGACCAACGCACCAGCACGTTTCCCACATCGAAGACGACGTTCACCAGCTACGGCTCCTCTTATGCGTGAATTGAGAGCGTGAATTGAGCGGCACATCGGGCCCTGCTCGGGCCGATGATATGCTGCAGACACTGCAGATCTCCCGGGGAACGCACATGAGCCAGGCAACTTCCGACAACATCGACAACGTCATCACGGTCATTCGCGGCGGCACCGTCATCGACGGTACCGGTTCTCCGGGATATCGCGCCGACGTCGCGCTCAAGGGCGATCGTATCGTTGCCATCGGCGAGGGGCTGAAAGGCGATCGCTACCTCGATGCGAGCGGCCGCGTGGTGGCGCCGGGATTCATCGACATCCACACGCACTACGACGCGCAGGTGTTCTGGGATCCGGCGCTCACGCCATCCTGCTATCACGGCGTAACCACGGTGGTGGCCGGCAACTGCGGCTTCACCATCGTTCCCACCAAACCGGCCGACCGCGGTCTGATCGCTGCCACTATGGAAAAGGTGGAAGACATGAACCCCGCCACGCTGAATGCCGGCATTCCGTGGGAGTTCGAAACGTTCGGTGAGTATCTGAAGACGGTCGGCGCGCGCGGCATGGCGCTGAACTTCGCCGCCTACATCGGCCATACGCCGTTGCGGTTGTACGTAATGGGCAACGAAGCGGCCGGACGACCTGCGAATGCGCGCGAGATCGCCGAGATGAAGCGCATCGTGCGTGAGGCGATGGAGCAAGGCGCCGCCGGATTCGCGACCAGCTTCGCGATCACGCATCTAGGCGCCGACGGCAAGCCGATTCCGAGCCGCTGGGCGGAACGCGAGGAGATAGCAGAGTTGTGCCGTGCGGTCGGTGAGACCGGCCGCGGCGTCATCGGCGTGAACGGCGGCACGAACCTGTCGTTAGCCGATTGCTACGACCTGCAACCCGAAATCGGCGTGCCGTTCACGTACACCGCGTTGCTCACCACGCCGCAGGGATTCCACCTCAAGGGCATTGCGGTTCACAAGGCGGGCACCGAGCGCGGTGCGGACGTGTGGCCGCAGGTGTCGTGCCGACCGCTGACGTTCGCGCAGACCATGGTGGAGCCGTTCACCTTCAACACCTGCAGCGTGTTCGCGGAACTGATGCCGAAGTCGCTCGACGAACGTCGCGCCGCGTACGCCGATCCGCAGTGGCGACGGCGCGCGCGTGCCGCATGGGATGCCGGCGACGGCATACCGCCGAACTGGAACAACCTCGCGATCATGGACGCGCCGAGCAACAGGGCCACCGAAGGCAAACGTGTGCTCGATCTTGCGAGCGAGCAGAACCTCGAGCCGTTCGACAAGCTGATGCAACTCACGCTCGCCGAGCCGGATCTGAACATCCGCATCAAGACCGTCATCGCGAACGACGACGAGGAAGGCATCGCGATGCTGCTCACCTCCGACCACTGCACGCTGGGGCTATCCGACGCGGGCGCGCAT
>CAZLDA010000314.1:0-1294 GCA_964557875.1 uncultured Pseudomonadales bacterium
GAACACCGAGCGCACACACCCATGCGTCGTTGCCATGCTTTTTCCATTCCGAATAGGGCAGCGTCGCGAAGCCCTTCAAGCCCCAGACGGTGTCCCATGAGTTCTGCACCACGAAACCGTGCTCGTTGTAGCCAACCAGCGCGAACGCGTGACCGCCGATGCTGTCCGGATCGATCATCGGTTGAATGATCGGCAGCGACGCGTGTCCCTTCACCGTACGTGCCTTCGCTGCAACATCCCAACCGTCGTGCACGTCTGACGACACATAGATGGCGCCGACTTGCAGAATGGCCGCCTGCATGTCGACCACGGAAGATCTGTCTACGCGGTAATACACGCCAAGCTGTCGCTGTTACGCGTCTGTTTCCCATCCCGACTTCGGCTTGATGAACCGGACGCTGCCGTTGCTGCTGCGATAGGGCCACAGCGTTTCCGAACAGACGCCGTGTTTGTTCCATGCTTTCAATGCGCCGCGGCACGAAGAGCCGTCGTAGTCTTCGCCGGGCCACTCGTCGTAAAAACGCGCCAGGTGATACAGCATGCGGGTGCTGACGGGTTCGATCTTGCGCGCGCGGCCGGCGGCGGATTGCGCGCGTCGCCACAACAGATAGTTCACTACGCACGCGAGACCGAATCCGGTGCAGGCACCCTCGCGCCCCTGTGACAACACCAATCCGGCGCCGACGTAGGCCGGCAGCAGTTTCCGAACGTCCTCGTCCTTCGGAAAACGCGGTGGCAGCGAAACCACCACCGGCGCGTATTCGCGGTCGCGCAGATCGATCCGGTCAGGGCGCGCGTCGAGCTTCTTGTCGAGCGCTGATACGAATTTCGACGGCATGGTCGAACACCCCCTAGCGTTGCCGATGGTCGATGGCGAGCGATCATAGCGTCGGAACGCCGGCCACGGCATCGACGCGGCGCGCGCGACAGGTACAATGCCGCGCCCATGGACATCATGCTGTTGCTCAAAGCGCTCGTACTCGGCGTGGTTGAAGGCCTCACCGAGTTCCTGCCCATTTCATCCACCGGTCATCTGATCCTCGTCGGCGATCTGCTCGACTTCAACGATCAGAAGGGATTGGTATTCGAGATCGTCATTCAGACCGGCGCGATGCTGGCAATTCTGGTGGAGTACCGGAAGCGTTTCAGCGGCGTGCTGCTCGGACTCGGATCCGATCCGAAAGCGCGTTCGTTCGTCATCAATCTGATCGTGGCGTTCGTTCCGGCGGCCTTGCTCGGGCTCGCGTTCAATAGCGCGATAAAGGCAGTGTTGTTCAAACCGGTGCCGGTTGCC
>CAZLDA010000314.1:1304-5474 GCA_964557875.1 uncultured Pseudomonadales bacterium
GCATTCATCGTGGGTGGACTGATCATCATCTGGGTGGAACGGCGCAAGCACGTGGTGCGCGTGAAGTCGGTGGACGACATGACGTGGCGCGACGCGCTGAAGATCGGCATTGCTCAGTCGTTTGCATTGATTCCGGGTACGTCACGTTCCGGCGCCACCATCATCGGTGGCTTGCTGTTCGGCCTGTCGCGCCGCGCGGCAACGGAGTTCTCGTTCTTCCTTGCGGTGCCGACGCTCATCTGTGCGGGCGCATACGACGCGTGGAAACACCGCGCGCTG
Source organism: uncultured Pseudomonadales bacterium (assembly GCA_964557875.1). Lineage (GTDB taxonomy): Bacteria > Pseudomonadota > Gammaproteobacteria > Pseudomonadales > Azotimanducaceae > DATJGR01. The sequence goes on from CAZLDA010000314.1 coordinate 1,584, forward strand.
TTCGACGTGCACGATATCGGCGTGTTCGGCGTGGGCATGGCGGCGGCGTTCGTTTCGGCGTTCGTGTGCGTGCGCTGGTTGATTCGCTTCATCGCGACGCACGACTTCACCATCTTCGCGTGGTATCGAATCGTCTTCGGCGTAATCGTGTTGTGGACGGCGTCGAACGGTATGGTCAACTGGACGCCGTAGCGTCCAGAACGACGCCCGAGACGCCTCAACCAACTAGGCAGCGACGATGACAGACGATTCGCAGACGGTGCCGCACAGTTCCCACTGGGGCGCGTTCGACGTAACGGTGCGCGACGGCGACGTGGCAAGTGTCCAGCCGATGCACGATCCCGATCCGTCGCCGCTGCTCGGCAATCTGCCCGGCAGCCTGCGTCATCCGGTGCGCATCGAACGGCCGGTGGCACGCCGCGGCTGGCTCGAAAACGGACCAGGACCGACGCGCGATCGCGGCAATGATTCGTTCGTGGAAATTTCGTGGGACGAAGCGCTCGATCGCGCGGCCGACGAGTTGAAGCGCGTGGTGGCGCAGCACGGCAATCGGGCCATCTTCGGCGGTTCGTATGGGTGGGCGAGCGCGGGCATGTTCCACCAAAGCCAAAGCCAGCTGCATCGCTTCCTGAATCTGATCGGCGGTTTCACCGCGCATCGCAACAGCTACAGCATCGGCGCCTCACTGGTTCTGTTACCACATCTGGTCGGAAGCTCTGCCGCGGTGTTCAGGCGCGCCACGGCGTGGGACGTCATCGCGCGGCACACCGATCTGATGGTGTGTTTCGGTGGTTTGCCGTTGAAGAACACCTTCGTTTCGCCGGGCGGCAATGCGCGCCATCACTTGCGACAGCATCTCGATGCAGCATGTCGTCGCGGCATGCAGATCGCACACTTTTCTCCGTTGCGCGACGATGTGGTGCCCGAAGCAAAGGCGCGCTGGTACCCGCTTGCGCCGCTCAGCGACGTGGCGGTGATGCTCGGTCTGGCGCACACGCTCGTTACCGAGGGACTGCACGACACGGCGTTTCTCGAACGTTTCTGTCACGGCGCCGATCGGTTCATCGCGTATGTGGTGGGACAGCACGACGGCGTAGCGAAATCCGCCGACTGGGCACAGCGCCACTCCGGAATACCCGCCGACGATCTGCGCGCGCTGGCGCGCGAGATGGCATCGAAGCGCACGCTCGTCACCGTGTCGTACTCGCTGCAACGTGCCCAGCACGGCGAACAACCCGTGTGGGCCGCGCTGTCGCTCGCGGCGTTGCTCGGGCAGATCGGCGTGCCCGGCGGCGGGTTCGGACACGGCTATGGATCGATGGGCGATGTCGGCAATGCCACGGCGAGTTTGAACCTGCCGTCGCTGTCTGAAGGCCGCAATGCGGTGCGCGATTTCATTCCGGTCGCGCGCATCGCTGATCTGTTGCTGCAGCCCGGCGAAACCTTTTCGTACAACGGCTCCGACTACACGTACCCCGACATCCGCCTCGTGTATTGGGCCGGCGGCAATCCATTCCATCACCATCAGGATCTGAACCGGTTGCGGCGCGCGTTGACGCGGCCCGACACGTTGATCGTGAACGAGCCGTACTGGACGCCGATGGCGCGCCACGCCGATCTCGTGTTTCCCGCAACGACGTCGCTCGAACGGAACGACATCGGCTCAGGGCGCGCTGACGCGCGCATCGTCGCAATGCACCGAGCGGTGGCACCCGTGGGTGGCGCGCGCAACGATCACGACATCTTCGCCGGTCTCGCCGAACGATTCGGCGTACGCGAAGCGTTCACTGAAGGACGCGACGAACGCGGGTGGCTCGAACACATGTACGCGCGCATCCGCGAAGCGTTCGGCGAGCTCAACGCGGCTACGCCGACTTTCGAGGATTTCTGGAAGAGCGGTTCGCTCGCGGTACCCGATACCGACAACGAACGCGTGATGCTGGGCGCGTTTCGTGCCGATCCCGTGGCCAATGCGCTGAAGACTCCAACCGGCAAGATTCAGCTCTTCTCCGAAACACTCGAAGGCTTTGGTTACGAGGACTGTCCCGGTCATGCGACGTGGCTCGAAAGCGAGGAGTGGCTCGGCGCGCCGCGCGCCGCAACCTATCCGTTGGCACTGGTCGCGAACAACCCGGCTTCGCGTCTGCACAGTCAGCTCGACCTCGGCGCTTATAGTCAGGCGTCGAAAGTGGCGGGCCGCGAGCCGGTGCGGCTGCATCCGGACGATGCCGCCGCCCGCGGCATCGGCGCGGGCGACGTGGTGCGGTTGTTCAACGACCGCGGCAGTTGTCTGGCGGGCGCGGTGCTAACAAGCGACGTAAGGCGCGGTGTTGTGCAGTTGTCGACCGGGGCCTGGTTCGACCCGGCTGATTCGAACGCGGAAATCGCGATGTGCATCCACGGCAATCCGAACATGCTCACGCGCGACATCGGCACGTCGAAGCTGTCGCAAGGCTGCTCCGGGCAGCACGCGCTCGTTCAGGTCGAACGCTTCACCGGCGTGGTACCGCCGGTGAAAGCCTTCGTGCCGCCGGCCATCGAAGTGGCGGGCCGAGGCGCCGCTGAGTAGTCGCGTTAGGGTATGAACTTGCTCACTTCATTCGTCTTCGAACTCTCGGCACCCTTCGTGTCGACCGCCGTCACCGCGAAGTACCACGTGCCCGGCGTCAACGCGATCGTGCGTTGCAAGGTCGACGCACCGCTTACCGAAATCGTCTGCGAGTAGTTCTTCGGGGCTGTGCCGTAGTAGATCTTGTAGCCGGAGATCGAGGCACTGGTACCGTCGACGTTCTTCGTCGGCGCCTGCCAGGACAATGCTGCTTCACGCAGAGCTACGGTGGTCATGGCGACCGTGTTTCCGGAAGTTCCCGAACAATTCAGCGTATACGTGGTGTCCTGCGTGAGGGGACCGACGCTTTGCGAACCGGTGATGGCCTTGGTTCCGGACCAACCGCCCGTTGCGCTGCAAGTGCTCACGTTGAGGCCCGTCCAACTCAGCGTGGAGTTCGTGTTGCGGGCGACGCTGCGCGGATTCGCCGACAAGGTGACTGAGGGGCTTCCGCCCGATGTGACGGTCACGGCAACCGTCCTGGTGCCAGTGGTGCCGCCGGCACCTGCACATGTCAGCGTGAAACTGGAGTTCGCCGTTAGTGCACCCGTAGTTTGTGTACCGGACGTTCCCTTGGATCCGGTCCATGCACCGGAGGCGGCACAGCTTGTAGCGTTCGTGGTGGACCAGGTCAGCTGCGATGACGTACCGGACTGGACGGAGGTCGGCGATGCGGCGAGCGTAACCGTCGGTGCGGTGGCGGAAACCGTGACCGTCGCGCTGCGAGAGACGGAGCCGCCGGTACCGCTACACGCGAGCGTATAGGTGGCATTGGTCGTCAGCGCATTTGTAGTCTGCGTCCCTGAGATCGCCTTCGTACCCGACCAGGCGCCCGAAGCGGTGCAGCTCGTCGCGTTGGTCGCGGCCCAGGTCAGCTTCGAGGTCCCGCCAGACGCCACCGACGTGGGCGACGCGGTCAAGGTAAGGGTGGGCGCTGTGCCAGCCGTGACGGTGACCGTTCTGGACACGGACTTCGTCCCCCCACTTCCTGTACAGGTCAACTTATAGGAGGTGTTTGCGGTGCGCGGGCCGGTGCTCTGGCTGCCGTTCAGCGCCTTCGTGCCGCTCCAACCACCGGCGGCGGTGCAGCTGGTCGAATTTGTGGAGGTCCAAGACAGCTTTGACGAACCGCCGGACGCGACGCTCGTGGGTGCCGCGTTCAGCGTAACGGACGGCCAAGGAATCACGGTCCCAGCCACTTTCTTTGCAACCTTGCCCCCGTCTCCCCAGCAGGTCAGCCAGAGGGCTACCCACTCGCCTGCCGTGAACGGCCCGACCTTGGC
>CAZLDA010000315.1:0-5472 GCA_964557875.1 uncultured Pseudomonadales bacterium
CGCCGGGTGTGCCGACGACTACGCACCAACCCGGACCCCATTCATTTGCAGCACTACCTGCATTGACGGCCTGCACCGACACCGTGGTGCCGCGTCGACCAGCCTCGCTGCGCGCGTATTGCATGGTCACAAGGAAATCGTTCACCTGAGCCGTCAGCGTTCTCTGCGCGACGAACGCGTTGAATGCGGGTACCGCCAACCCGATCAACACCGCCGCGATGGCGAGTGTGACCATGATCTCGATGATCGTGATCCCTCGCTGGCGCTCGCGACACGATTCAAATGACTTTGCAGCTCGTCTCATATCCTCGTCACTCACTCGATATTCGGTTCGGGACCGACATCGCTACTTCCCATGACGGGTCGCGAGCAAGTCTATGGAAGCCTCGCCGCGATGAAAGCGAACGCCGATGAATGGAAGGTTCCTGACGGATGAGCGGTGTAACCGGAATGTAGTGTCCGCCGGGTCCCTCCGGTCGGACGTCCCCTAAATCAGTGCGCCCACCCTGTTTCGTTCGTGTCACCGAAGTCCCCATCGTTGTTTTGGTCCCATCGCTGCGCCCCGCTCGCATCGATTTCGAGCATGCCGTTCCCCATCACCGGTCCGGATGTGGGGGTAGCACGAATCGTGAACGTGTTCGCATTCGCAACAGTGACGACCACCGAATACATCGTCGTCGTCGGCACACAGATGTTGGCAGTAACCGCCCCCGTATCTCCGCCACCAACATGACCTGCATACGTGAAGGTCGCGCTCGCGAGTCGCTCCATGCTTTGCGCGCACAGCATCAGGTCCTTCTCGGCATTCGTGCGCTGCGTGCGAATGCTGTACTGGGTATAGATGGGTACAGCAATCGCAGAAATGATCGCCATGATCGCCAGCGCCACCAGCAACTCGATGAGAGTGAATCCGCGCGCACGCATATTGATGCCTTTATTCGCCCTGCTGGACTCTAACGACGCGCTGGGAGCAGCCCAACGCACCTCCGCCGAACGGTCGAATTCGACCGATGAGCGGAAATCGGCGGAATCAGCTGGAAACCGGCTCGACCTTCAGAATCGAGACATCGAAGATCAGGTTTTTGCCCGCGAGGGGGTGGTTGAAGTCGACCACGACCAGTTCGCCTTCCACTGACCGGACAACGCCAGGAAGCTCTCCTCCCGGCCCCGCGAACGACACCACCAGGCCGGGTTCGGGAATCAGATCGGCTGAAAACTGCGCCATCGGCATAAACCGCAGGTTCTCCTCGCGCTGCTCGCCGAAGCCGTCTCGCGCGGCGATACGAATTTGCTCATCCGCACCGGCAGACAGACCGAACAGCGCTTGCTCGAACCCCGGCAAGAGGCTTCCATCACCGATCGTAAAAGTCGCCGGACGCGACCGCCGGGTCGAGTCGATCTCCTCTCCGGTCTCGAGCAGGATCGAGAAGTGCAGAGTGACGCGAGTATCGGGACCAACCGCGGCCATTTGCCCGTCAGGTCGCGCGGGCGGCACGCTCGCGACGCGAGTCACGCCACATGGACGCGATCCACAGCACGGCGCCGATCGAGATCGCCGAATCCGCAACGTTGAATGCGGGGAAGTAATGGCCGTCGTAATGCGCAAGCGCGAAGTCGACCACGTAGCCATGCACGACCCTGTCCCACAAATTGCCGAGCGCTCCACCCAGCACCATTCCATAAGCCCAGCCCAACAACTTATCCGTTGCAGGCAGACGCCGAATTTCGAGCACCAGGTACGTCGAAAACCCGACCGCGAGCGCGGCGAGCATCCAACGCTGCCAGCCGCTTTGAGTTGCAAGAAAACTGAATGCCGCGCCTTCATTGTGTAGGCGCACCCAACTGAAGACAGGCAGCAGCGGCACTTCCTGCCCCAGCGCCAAAGTGCTGTTGACGATTCCTTTCGTCACTCGATCGAGCATCCAAACAAAGCCCGCCAATCCAAGCCACTTAACCATTCGCTCTCCTGAACCACGCGCGCGCCTCAGTAACGTCGGCAGCGATTTGAGCCTTGAGCGCATCCAGCGTCGGAAACTGCCGTTCTTCACGCAATTTGTGCCTGAAGTTCACGGTCAACAGGCGTCCGTATATGTCACCGGCAAAGTCGAATAGATGCACTTCGAGCAACGGCTCCCTTCCACCAATCGTCGGCCGAATCCCCACGTTTGCAATGCCTTCATACGTTCGATCGAGCCCGCTTGCGGTCACTGCGAACACGCCGTCGAGCGGCGCGCGATACCGATTCAAGCGGATGTTCGCCGTTGGCACGCCGAGTTGCCGGCCGAGCTGCCGGCCGTAAATCACGTGACCCATGATGAAGAAACGATGTCCCAGCAGTTTCTCGGCGAGAGTGATGTCGCCGCCCGCCAACGCCTCACGTATCCGAGAACTCGATACACGCTCGTGATCGAACGTCAGTGTACCGATGTGGCTCACGTCGAAACCGAGCCGGTCTCCGCCGCGCTTCAACATCGCATAGTCCCCTTCGCGGCCGCGGCCGAAGCGGAAGTCGTCTCCGACGACCACATAACGGACACCGAGTTGACCTACCAGGAAGTCCGCTATGACCGATGACGCGGTGATCTGCGACACCTGCTCATTGAACGGCAGGCATATCATCCGATCGATTCCGGTGCGCATCAGCAGCGTGACCTTTTCGCGGAACCGGGTCAGCCGGCCCGGCTTGACGCCGCCGCCGAAGTATTCTCGCGGCAGCGGTTCGAACGTGATGAGTACGCTCGGCGCAGCCAGTTCATCGCGCTTCGCGTTGAGGTGCGCCAGCAATAGTTGATGGCCGTGATGCACGCCATCGAAGTTGCCGATCGTCGCGACGCAGCCCCGATGCTCGGGACGGATGTTGTGTTGGCCGCGAATGATCTCCATGAATGACCCGAAGGAAAGGATGTATGCAGAGGCGCGCTCGCATTATACGCACGGCTCAAACGTGATAACGCAGGTCTCTCAGTCGGAAACCGGTGAGCATCATCACGCCGAAGTACACGCCTCCACCAAGTACGCACAGCCCCGCCATCCACATCGAGCGATGAAGTAGAGAAAGGCGCATCCAATCGGCATCCGGCGGCGACGTCAGGATGACCACTACTACCATCGCGGCGGTCGCAGCCACTACCTTCCCGACAAACAACGCAAACGCGCGGCCGGGACGGTAGAGACCGCGACGAATCGTGCCACGCAGCAGCAGATACGATTGCACGATCGCTGAGGTAGCCGTGGCGAACGCGACGCCCACATGCCCCATCACGCGAAACAGCGCAAGGCTGATAACAATGTTCAGCGCGACCGTCACGACGGCTATGCGGAACGGCGTGCGAGTGTCTTCGCGCGCAAAGTAGGCAGGCGACGTCACCTTCGCGAGGCACAACCCCAGCAGACCTACCGCAAACGCTTGCAGCGACAACGACGCCATCACGACGTCGAAGGAGGTCATAACGCCGTGAAAGAACACCGTTGCCATGAGCGGCAGCGCCAGGACGTACAGTGCGGCAGCCGCAGGAACGCCGAACAGCAGACACGTGCGCACACCCCAATCGACGGTTCGATCGAACGCCACCAGATCGTCCTTCGAACTGAGGCGCGAAAGGTTCGGAAGCAGCACCGTCGCAATCGTGACTGCCACGATTCCGATGGGCAGTTCCATCAAACGGTCCGAATAGTAAAGCCAGGAAATGCTTCCCGATGCGAGCAGCGAAGCGATGATCGAGTCGACCAGAGCGTTGATCTGGCTGACTGAGCCCGCAAAGATCGCGGGCACCATCAATCGCCCAACCCGCTTTACACCTGGATGGCCGAGTTCGACTCGTGGCCGAAGGAACATGTTGATGCCGCGCAGCGCCGGCACCTGAAACAGCAACTGGATGAGTCCCGCCGCAAACACGCCCCACGCCAACGCCATCACGGGTGTTTCGAAAGTGGGTGCCACGAAAACCGCCGCGACGATCATGGTCAGGTTCAACCAGACCGGCGTGAATGCGGGGATCGCGTACCGATGAAAACTGTTCAGCAGCGCACCGGCAAACGCGGTCAGCGAAATGAAGCCGAGATACGGGAACGTGATTCGGAGCATCTCCGCGGTCATGTCGAGCCGCACGGGGTCGCTGCGAAAGCCGGGCGCGAAGATGATCACGAAGAGCGGCGCCGCGACGACCCCCAGAAGGCTCATCATAGTCATCACGACGATGAAGTTGCCGCCCATCACCGCGACGAACTCACGCATCTGTTCCAAGGGACCGCGATTGCGATAGCTCGCCAGCACCGGCACGAAGGCTTGCGAGAACGCACCTTCAGCGAAAAGACGCCGGAAGAAATTCGGAATTCGGAACGCAACGAAGAACGCATCGGCCGCCGGCGTTGCACCGATGAAGTACGACAGCACCATGTCGCGCACCAGGCCGGAGATACGCGACAGAAATGTCATGCCGGCCACAACGCTGCCGTGACGGCCGAGGTTCTGTGTTTCTAGCCCCGGTTGACCTTCGTCTAACGCGGCCGACCGCGATGGGACGTCGCGTTTCTGTTCGTCACCGTCGTTTGTTGACACTCGCCTGCACCGACGGCATATTACCGCGCTTCATTTTTTCCCGAATTCTCGAGGAGATCAGCTTGGCCAACAGCGCATCCGCTCGCAAACGCGCGCGACAAAGCGAAAAACGCCGCCGTCAGAACGCAAGTCAGCGCTCGATGGTGCGGACGTCCATCAAACGCACTCAAGCAGCCATCGCGAGCGGCAACAAGGCAGATGCGCAGGCCGCCCTTACGGCTGCCATTCCCGTAATCGACGGCATGGTCACGAAAGGAATCATCCACCGCCACAAAGCGGCTCGCCACAAGGCTCGGATGAACGCGCAAGTCAAAGCCCTGGCGGGCTGAGGCTGTCAAAGCAACACCAGGTTGTCCCGATGCATCAACTCGGGCTCCCGCATGTAGCCCAGGCGCGCCTCGATATCGCGGGTAGAACAACCGAGGATCTTCTGGGTTTCGTCGCTCGAATAGTTGACGAGACCCTTGGCCACCGCGCCGCCGTCCGGATCCAGACACAACACCACCTCACCGCGCGCAAACTTGCCGTGCGTGGCGGTTACGCCAACTGGTAACAGGCTCTTTCCGCCGTGACGCAACACGCGCACGGCACCGGCGTCGAGCACCAGTTCCCCTTTCGTCTTCAGCTGTCCCGCGATCCAGCGTTTGCGTGCCAGCAGGACCTCTACGTCGGGCGCAAGCAACGTCCCGACCGACTCGCCGCTGCGCAGTTTCACCAACACATCCACAGTGGCGCCGTTCGCGATCAACGTATGCGCGCCAGAGCGCGCCGCCACGCGTGCCGCGCCGATCTTCGTCGCCATACCTCCAACGCCGACGGCACCCGCAATGGTGCCCGCCATCTTCACCAGGCGATTGTCATTGGCGCGGGCGAAGCCGTGCTACGGGTATCGGCGGCTGCACATCCTGTTGCGG
>CAZLDA010000316.1:0-5468 GCA_964557875.1 uncultured Pseudomonadales bacterium
GATTGCCACTTCGTGGCAGCCGCGTACGCAACGAGGTCGTCGGCAGCGGCGAGCGCAACGTCGAGATACCGTTGTTGTCCCGTTGCGGCGTGCAGTTCCAGATAGAACAGCAATACCCCGGCGCCGCCGTTGTACAGCGTGTGCGATACCACTTCGGGGCGTTCGGTGCTGTGTGACCACGCGATGCCGTGATCGGTTGAACGCTGCAGCGTGGCGATCCAGCGTTCGGCACTCAACGCGAGGTCAAGAGGTTGGGCGGGCATGGGTGGCGTCCCGATGGCGAGGGTGCTGAGGATACCCGCGGATGCAATCGCCCGCAGCGCGAACATCCGGTGCCCGGTTATGATCGGCGACCGAACGAAGACGGGGACACGAGATGAACGAAACGTCGAGGGCAAGCACGGACGATGCGGTGTTCTGCCGAGCCCGGTTCAACTACGTCGCCCGCAACGGAATCGGCGAGGCAACGGATCCCACCGTCGCGACCGTCGTCGATGGCAGGCGCGCAGCGTTGCCGGGTTGGGAAACGTGCGGCTTCGAGTTGATGCACCACGCCACCGCGTTGTCTTCCTGGGACGACGATGCGGAGATCGAACGCGTGCACTATCCGGAAATCAGCGCGTTCGCGCAGTCGCTTACCGGCTGCGACCACGCGCTGGTGTCGGGCCACATCAAGCGCGATCCGGAGCAGGCCGCGAAGCACCCCGATCTCGGCCCGATCGAGTTCGTGCATTCGGATTTTGCGGAAAGCTACGGGCAGCGCATGCGCGACTTCTACCGCGACGGCAGCGACGAGGCGTTGCGCGCGCTGGCGCGGTCCGGCATCTCTGCTGACGTAGTTGCTAAGGCGCGACGGATCGCGATAGTTCAGTTCTGGCGCAACATTGGGCCCGCGAAGATGGACAGGCCGATTGCGTTCTGCGACGCGCGCTGCGTGACGGCGACGGAACTGCGGACGCTGCCGGTGCACAACTATGCGGGCGACGGATTCTTCTTCGAGACGCTGGCCGTTGCCGCGCCGCGCGATCCGTCCGCACACCGCTGGTACGCATTTCCCGAAATGAAAGGTGACGAAGTGGTGGTGTTCCGTACGTTCGACAGCGAGCGCGCGACGCGCGGCGAGACCTTCTGGACGCCGCATTCGGCGTTTTCCGATCCGTCGGTGGAAGCGGGCCGGCCGAGTCGACGCAGCATCGAGTTGCGGGCGACGTGCCTGTTCGTCTGACCGATCGAAACACTCATTGCAAACAAAGGGAACGTAGATGTTCAAGAATCTGTTTTCGATAGAAGGCAAGACCGCGCTGGTTACCGGTGGATCGCGCGGTATCGGCGAAATGATCGCCGCGGGCTTCCTGGCGAACGGCGCGAAGGTATACATCAGCTCGCGCAAAGCGGCTGCCTGCGAAGAGACTGCGAAGCGTCTCAGCGAAACGTTGGGCGGCACGTGCATCGCATTGCCGGCCGATCTGTCGCAGTTGAGCGGTGTGGAAGCGGTGGCGAAGGAACTCGCCGCGCGCGAACAAAAACTGCACATCCTCGTGAACAACGCGGGTGTGGCGTGGGGCGCGCCGCTCGATGAGTTTCCGGAGAGCGGTTGGGACAAGGTGATGGATACGAACGTGAAAGGCGTGTTCTTTCTCACGCAGAAGCTGCTGCCGCTGCTGCGTCGCGCCGCGAGCCACGAAGATCCGGCGCGCGTCATCAACGTGGGCTCCGTCGACGGCATCAAGACGCCTGTGTTCGAGAACTTCTCGTACGGTCCTTCGAAGGCGGCGGTGCACCATCTGACGCGCGTGCTCGCGGCGCATCTCGTGAAGCAGAACATTCTCGTGAATGCGATTGCCCCCGGCCCGTTCCCCACGTGGATGCTCAGCACGGGTGTCGGTTTCGGCGGCAAGGTGGAAGGCGACACGGTGGATTGGAACCGCGTGGGGCGCGGCAATCCGCGCGGCCGCGTCGGCACGGCAGAGGACATTGCCGGCCTCGCGATTTTTCTGAGTTCGCGCGCGGGTGCATACACCGTTGGCGAAGTGATCACGTGCGACGGCGGCGAGTGTGCGGTGAGTTGAACGCGCGAACCCCCGGACACGACACCAGGAGCAGAGCATGGAACTGAACGGCAAGGTCGCGGTAATCACGGGCGGCAGCGGCGGTATCGGTCGCGCGATGGCGAAGGCGTTTCTCGCCGAGGGTGCAAAGGCGGTGATGCTGGCCGATCTCGACGCGGGAGCGGTGGCGAATGCCGCGCGCGAAATCGGTTGCGACGGCATGGCGTGCGACGTCACCGACGAAGCGCAGGTGGTGGCACTCGTCGAAGCGACGCGAAAGAAACACGGTCCCATCGACCTGTTCTGCTCCAACGCCGGCGCTGGGGGGCAGGGTGTACTGATGGATGCACCCAATGCGGTATGGCAGAAGCAGTGGGAGCTGCACGTGATGGCGCACGTTTACGCGGCTCGTGCAGTGCTGCCGTCGATGATCGAGCGGGGCAGCGGCTATCTGCTCAATACTGCTTCAGCAGCCGGCTTGCTCGCGGCGTTGGGCTCGGGTCCGTACACGGTTACGAAAGCTGCTGCGGTGAAACTCGCGGAGTTCATCGCAATCACGCACGGCGATGACGGCATCAAGGTGTCGGTGCTGTGCCCGCAAGGCGTGAACACCGCGATGGCACCGCGTCGCCTCGGCGACGGACAGACCGACGGCATCATCGAGCCCGAGCAACTTGCGCGTACCGTTGTCGAATCGCTGCGCGAAGAGCGGTTCTACGTGTTGCCGCACCCGGAGGTCGAAGAGTACGTGCGCCGCAAGGGTGACGACGTCGATCGCTGGTTGCTCGGCATGCGTCGGCTGCGCCGCCGTTCGCTCGATCCGAGCTGACCCGGTTGCGTCAGGCGTTTGCATGGTGGTCGTTCGCATACGGACGCGAAGCGACCGAAGCCGAAGCGTTGTTGCGTACCGCGGCCGATATCGGCCTCGACGGCGTGGAAATGCTGCCGGAACCGTTATGGCGCACGGCAGCTGACGCCGGGCTGGAAGTCGTCACGCTGACGGGCCACGACCTCGACGTGGGTTTCAACGATCCGGCGAACCACGCCGGAGTGGCGCACACCGTGTCGAACATGATCGAAGCCGCGTCCGCCGGGAAGGTGCCCTACGTGATCGTCTTCTCCGGCAAACGTGGTGTGGCCTCCGATGCCGCAGCGGTTGGTCACTGCGCCGCCGGTCTCACGCCGCTGGCCGAGTACGCCCGTTCTCACGGCGTCACGCTGTTGCTGGAAACGCTGAACAGCAAGATCGACCATCCCGGTGCGCAGTGCGACCACAGCGCGTGGGGCCTCGACGTCGTGAAGCATGTCGGCTCGCCGAACCTGCGGCTGCTCTACGACTGCTATCACATGCAGATCATGGAGGGTGACCTGCTGCGCACGCTCAAGACGAACCTCGAATGGATCGGCCACATTCACACCGGCGGTGTGCCCGGACGCCGCGATCTCGACGACAAACAGGAAGTGAACTGGCGCGCCATCGCCGAACTGTTGAAACGCCAGCAGTTCGCCGGCTGGGTGGGCCACGAGTTCATCCCTCGTGGCGATCCGCGCGCGGCGCTCGAACAGGCCTACCTGATTTTTAGCTGATAGGTTTCGCTGATAGTTAGAAGTGCATTGAATCGAAATCGAAAAGGAGAGAGCTCCAAAATGGCTAACGTTCCCACTAAGCTGCCCCGTTATCGCGATCTGCCTTTCGTACCGGGCAATCCGCCACACACGGCGTGGGGTCTGTTCGGCGCCGACGACAACGTCGGCATGTTCAATCTTCAAACGGCCGACATCGTCGTTGCGGCTGCAAAACTCGTCCGCAAAGGCGCTGTGTTCGCCATGAACTGGGAGCAGGAGAAGCCGAATCCGCCGTTGTTCAACCGCGGCAAATTCCGTCACACCGTGTTCCGCGACATTCCCATCGGCCACCATGGCGACGACGTGCTCGACAACTTCTTCACCCAGGCGTCGAGCCAGTGGGACGGCCTCACGCACGTGGGCGACTACGAACACGGCTTCTGGGGCGGCGTGAAGAACGAAGACCTGCGCCACAGCCACGACAAGTCGAAGCTCGGCATCGATCACTGGGCGCGTCGCGGCATCGCCGGCCGTGCGTTGATCCTCGACGTAGCGGGTTATCGCGCCTCGGTGGGTCGTCCGATCGATTGCGGCGAAAGCGATGTGGTCACGATTGCCGATCTCGAAGGCACGCTGAAGCGGCAGAAAGTGGAACTGAAACCGGGCGACGTCTGGATCATTCACCTCGGTTGGATCGACTGGTACGAGCGGCAGTCGCCGCAGACGAAGCAGCAGATGTCGGTGATGGCAACGTTGAAGACGCCCGGGCTCGAATGCAGCGAAGCGATGGCCGAGTGGATCTTCGATCGTCATCCGGCGTCGCTGTGTTCCGACAATCCGGCGCTGGAATCATGGCCGCCGCCGAACTTCCTCGATCCGCACGGTTTCCTGCACCACTGGATCATCGGCCGCTTCGGCATGGCCATCGGTGAGATGTTTCAGACCACGCATCTCGCGGCCGATTGCGCGAAGGACGGCGTTTACGAGGGCTTCTTCGTCTCCGCGCCCCTCAACATCGCCGGTGGCACGGGCAGTCCGCCGAACGCGCTGGTAATCAAGTAGGGCCGTTTATTGAGGCGGCGTCGTCGCCGGTACAGCGGCCGGCGCCGCGCGCAACGTGTCGAGACCTGCGCGCAGCGTTTCCGCCCAGTCCGTCAGCATCTTGCGCGCCTCGGTTTCGTTGGTGGCCGAGTTCTGCCACGTCATGCGGCCGTAGTCGGTCGCCCTTTTGCGGTCGACCGTGCGGGCGAGGATCTCGTTCGTGCTCGCGTCGTAGACTTCGAGATACATCGTCATCGCGCCGGCGGAAGTCGCGTAAGTCTTCGATCGTCCGGCCTCGGCGGCCGCGGGCGAGCTGATGTTCAGGTCGATGATCGCCGGCCGCAGAACCAGGACGTCTTCCCCCGACTTGTCGGTGAGTTCGTAGCCCCCTTTGGTCAACACGTCGCGGAACACCTCGGAGAACATCGCGCCCAACGACTTGCGGATGTCGTCCATGTCCTTCGCGGAGATGGCCAGCGGATTCGCCGAGTTCTGATTGCGCTGCCAGTCCTTCTTGAATGCCACTGCGCATTCGAGCAGCGCGACTTTGCGATAGCCGCTGAAGTCCGCTTCCGGCCTCAGATAGACGAGACCGAGCTTGGTGTTGGGCCTCAGTTGCAGCCCGTCGTATGTCGTTTGCGGCGGTTCCTTGGCTGCCGTTGCGCATAGCGGCAACAGCAGCGTGATCGCCAGTACGCCCATCGCCGCAAATCGAACTTGCTGACTCGTCATCGATCGTCTCCCCATTCCGGTGCGGCAACGTATCGCAGTTCGCGCGCGGACACGAGCGTGTAGCGGCGCAATGCACGGCCG
>CAZLDA010000317.1:0-524 GCA_964557875.1 uncultured Pseudomonadales bacterium
ACGGTCGCAGTGGCGTACGTGGGATGGATCTCGGGCTTCATGGGAGGCTCTGGCTTGGCGGTCCGGGAGAACCACGTAACCTAGTGACGCGCTGAAGCTTACGCAAGCCACGCCGCTCAGAGGTCGGTGATGTCCACCCGCACGACGCCCTGGCGCACGTTGACCATGCTCACCCGCAAACCGACGAGTTCGGTGATGCGCAGTCCGGTTGCATACAGCAATTCCAGCATCGCCCTGTCGCGCAGGCCCAGAGGCCGCTCCACATCGGGCGCACCGAGCAGCGCTTCTACGTCGGTTTCGGATAGACCTTTGGGCAGCGGACGCCCGAGCTTCGGATGTTCGAGTTGGGCGGTCGGATCCTTCTTCAGAACGCCGCGCTCCACGAGCGCGCGATAGAAGCCACGTAGACAGGACAACAACCGGGCGGTGGAACGCGCGTGAAATCCCTGCTCGTGGCGATGACCGAGATACTCGAGCAGATCGGAGGCGCGGCGTCTGTTCGATCAACGTGGGATTCGCCTGGA
>CAZLDA010000317.1:534-5464 GCA_964557875.1 uncultured Pseudomonadales bacterium
GGGTGCGGACGCCTTCGTCGTCGTACGAGAACGCGCCGCCCTCGCAGATCGGACGCGCGAGCCTCCTGAAGCGCACGCGGCGACAACCATCGCGCGAACGCTTCGAGGTCGCGGCGATACGCCGCGAGCGTATTTGCAGCGAGCGCGCGGCTCAGCCACATCTCATCCAGGTGCTGGTCTATCAAGGGTTGGTCGGTCAAGGGCTGGTCAGTCACGGCCAATTTGCGGCACTAGGTGACGGGGTCGGTAACGATAGTCGGTGATCCATCACCCGGCATCCGCGCGATAATTGTTCGAATTTATACCACTAACCGTTTGAATACTCTACGATTTAGTATCGACCGTAGAATTCTGGCACGCAAGCTGCACTTCCTGTTTCAGCTTCGATGTGCGCTACGAGACGTCCCCTCTCAGCACACCGATGCGCGAAGCGGCAGACCTCTCTCCCCTGACGCTTCGTAAGACTGGTTCCAGAGATTCTGGAAGCAACCAGCTTGTTAGGCGGAGCCCTCCCCCCTTGGTCCCGCCGCCTAACAAGCTGGGTTTTTTTCAGACCTTCTCGCGAATGCGCGCAGCGCGGCCCGACAAGCTCCGCAGGTAGTACAACTTCGCCTGACGTACGTCGCCGCGGCGTTTCACTTCGATGCTGGCAATCGCAGGGCTGTGCGTCTGGAACGATCGCTCCACGCCGACGCCGTGCGAAATCTTGCGCACCGTGAACGAGGAGTTCAGGCCGCGCTTGCGCATGCCGATGACCACCCCTTCGAACGCCTGGTTACGGTCGCGACCACCTTCAGCGACGCGGACCTGCACGATGACGGTATCGCCCGGATGAAACTCCGGAACGTCGCTCTTCATCTGTTCGTTCTCGAGCGCTTCGATGATTTTGTTTCTACGCATGATTTCCCACTCCGTTAACGCATTTGCCGCGGCGCGTCGACGCGTCCCGGCTGTTCCAGATATTCACCAAGTAACCGTCGTTCCTCATCGGACAAGGCACGCCGTGACAGTAAATCGGGCCGCCGCTCGTACGTACGACCCAACGCATCGCGCAGGCGAAACCGTCTTATGGTCTCGTGATCGCCCCCCAACAACACCGGCGGAACCGATCGATTTGCCACTTGCTCAGGGCGCGTGTAGTGCGCCCAGTCGAGCAAACCGGAGCGATACGACTCCGCCTCCGCCGACTCCGCATTCCCCAGCGTGCCGGGAAGATAGCGGGCCACCGCATCGATGACCACCATTACCGGCAGTTCACCACCGGTCAGCACGAAATCGCCGAGCGAAATCTGCTCATCGACGGACGCATCGATGATCCGCTCATCGATACCTTCGTAACGCCCCGCCAAAAATATGAGCCGCTCTTCGCGCGCCAGCGCCTCTACCTTGCGCTGCTGCAACCGCTCACCCTGGGGCGAGAGATACACGGTTCGCACCGGCCCGCCAGCGCGTCGCTTCAATGCCGCGATGGCCCGCTCCAGCGGTTCCGCCTTCATGACCATTCCCGGACCGCCGCCGTACGGACGGTCATCGACGGTGCTGTGGCGATCGTCCGCGTGGTCGCGCGGGTTCTCCAGGTCGACCAGAAGCGTTCCGGCAGCGATCGCGCGCGCTACTACACCTTCAGTGGTTAGCGCCCCGAACATTGCCGGGAAGATACTGACGACGCCAACCCACATACCTTATCCGTTCGTCTGCCAATCGACGACGATGCGCCGCTGTTCGAGATCCACCGTCATCACCACGTGGCGCACAAACGGAATCAGCACTTCACCCGCCGCACCGCGCACCACGATGACATCGTTGGCGCCGGTTTCCATGAGCTCGGAAACCTCACCCAGAACCGTTCCTGCCTTGTCTTCCACTGAAAGACCGATCAGGTCTCTCCAATAAAACTCGTCTTCGTCGGTTTCAGGCAGAGTGCTCTCTTCGACACCTATGGATTTGCCCGCATAACGCAACGCGACATCGCGATCGTCGATTCCATCCACCTGCGCAACGAAGCCGTTCCGGTGCGGCTTCAGGTGATCCACGCTCAACTGTTTCCATTCGCCGTTGCGTTCGACGAACCAGGGGCGATAGTCCGCGAGATTGGTCACCGGATCGGTATACGAGATCACGTTCAGCCAACCCTTCACGCCGAACGGAGGGCCGAAGCGTCCGACGACAACCATTTTGGATTACCAGACCCGGTGGACAGGGACCCGTCAGGCGGCGGGCGCGGCCTGCGCTGCGGCGTTCGCGAGAGTGCGCGCATCTTTGATCAGATGGCTGACGCGTTCGGACGGCTTCGCGCCGACCGACAACCAGTAGTCGACGCGAGCGAGATCGACCCGAAGCCGTTCCGCTTTGCCGCGCGCGATCGGGTTGTAGAAGCCCACGCGCTCGATATGGCGTCCGTCACGTCTGTTGCTGCGGTCTGCCACCGTGAGGTGATAGAACGGCGCGTTTCTCGACCCGTGGCGGGCCAACCGAATGATGACCATGCAAATGCTCTGTGCGAAAGGCGCGGTATTCTACTGAAACACCCGGGGAGTGCAAAGCCGGATCTTCGAGAGATCGAAGTCTTCGCTACCCCCGCGGCCCGCGGTTGACGGCGGCCCCTTTCAGGTTCGAAACCTGCCGCATCATCTTCGCCATACCGCCCTTCTTGGTGACCTTCTTCATCATCTTCTGCATCTGCTTGTGCTGCTTAAGCAGGCGGTTGATGTCCTGTATCTGGGTGCCGCTGCCCATCGCGATACGCCGCTTCCGGGAGCCGTTGATCACGTCGGGGAAACGCCGTTCGTGACGGGTCATCGAATCTATGATCACGCCCATCTGTTTGAACAAGCCATCGCCCAACTGCGCCTGTGCGCCTTGCGGCAGCTGACCCATTCCCGGCAATTTTTCGAGCATGCTCGAAACACCGCCCATGTTGGACATCTGATGCAGCTGTTCCCGGAAATCCTCCAGATCGAAGCGTTCCCCCTTCTGGATCTTCCTTGCGAGCCGCTCCGCTTTGTCGCGATCTACCTTGCGCTCCGCCTCCTCGATCAGCGACAACACGTCGCCCATGCCGAGGATGCGCGACGCGATCCGGTCGGGATGGAAGGGTTCCAGCGCTTCCGTCTTTTCGCCGACGCCCAAGAACTTGATGGGCTTGCCGGTGATCGCGCGCACCGACAACGCGGCACCGCCGCGCGCATCGCCGTCGGATTTGGCAAGCACGATGCCGGTGAGCGGCAGTGCGTCGTTGAATGCCTTCGCTGTGTTTGCCGCATCCTGGCCGGTCATCGCATCGACCACGAACAACGTCTCGACTGGATTCAGCGCAGCGTGCAGAGCGCGGATTTCGGTCATCATGTCCGCGTCGATGGCGAGTCGACCCGCGGTATCGACGATCAGCACATCTGCGAATTTCGTGCGCGCTTCCCCAACTGCACGCAGCGCAATTGCAACCGGCGCTTCGTCCGGCCGGCTCGCGATGAAGGCGGCACTCACCTCGTTGGCCAACGTCTGCAGTTGGTCGATGGCCGCGGGGCGATAAACGTCGGTACTGACCACCGCCACTTTCTTCTTCTGCCGTTCGCGCAGGAACCGTGCAAGCTTGGCAACCGTGGTCGTCTTACCGACGCCCTGAAGTCCGGCCATCAGAACGATTGCGGGGGGCGCCGCCGTGAGATTCAGCTGATCGTTCGCCGCGCCCATCAACTCGACGAGTTCGTCGTTGACCAGTTTCACCAGCGCCTGGCCGGGCGTGAGGCTCGTCGCAACTTCATGCCCGATCGCGCGCACTCGAATGCGCTCGATGAAATCCTTCACGACGCTCAGCGCAACGTCGGCTTCGAGCAGCGCAGTGCGTACCTCGCGCAGCGCTTCGTTGATGTTTTCATCGGACAGCCGGGCACGGCCCGCAACGGCGCGTAGCGTCCGCGTCAATCGCTCCGACAGGTTTTCGAACATGCTGCTTCTCTACGATCTACGACGACGCGGCAGTATAGCGGAAGCAAACGCGCGGCCTGTCAATGTGTTGCGATCACTGCGTCGTGGCCGCGTTTGAATTCGCATCTGCATCTGTCACACTCGCGGCACTTCGCCAAATCAACAACACCACACCCGACACTCATGAACCCAGCGTACCCTGGGCTTGCCGCGGCCGCGTTTTATCTGATCGGCGCGTTCGCTCAGATCAATGCCCTGGCACGCAAAGCGCCCGTACCGCGGCGCAGGTTGCTCTGGCTGACGACGCCCGGGGTGCTGCTGCACGCAGTCACCGCTGATCTCGTGATCCTTCAGCCCACCGGCGTGAACATCGGCATTCTGTCGGTCGCCTCGCTGATCGGATTCACGCTGGTGCTGTTCGTCTACATCGGCTCGTTATGGCAGCCGCTGGAAAATCTGTTCGTGATGGTGCTGCCGCTCGGCGCCGTCACGGTTGCTGCCTCGATCACGTCGAACGGCCCGATCATTCCGAACGCCGAATTCGGCGACGGCCTCCTCGCGCACATCCTGATTTCGATTCTTGCCTACACCGTGCTTGCGATGGCGGCGGGCCAGTCGATCATCCTCGCTTTCCAGGAACGATCGTTGCGCCAGAAGAGCTCAATCGGCTTCGTCAGGTTGTTGCCGCCGTTGCAGACGATGGAAACGTTGCTGTTCCAACTGCTCTGGGTCGGATTGATCACGCTGACGCTGTCGGTGGGCAGCGGCTTCGTGTTTCTAAAGGACATGTTCGCGCAGTCCGTTGTTTCGCACACGATTCTCGCCAGCGCGTCGTGGGTGGTGTTCGCGGTGCTGCTCGCCGGACGGTATGCCTTCGGTTGGCGCAGCACAGTGGCAACGCGAGCGACGCTGGTCGGAGTCACGCTGCTCCTGTTTGCGTATTTCGGCAGTAAATTCGTTCTCGAGACTCGGCTCGGACGACAGTGATGGGAGAGACCGAGTTCCA
>CAZLDA010000318.1:0-5463 GCA_964557875.1 uncultured Pseudomonadales bacterium
GCTGGTGAAAGACGCGCGCCTCGCAGTGGCGCACGGCAATGGCGGCATGTTGGGCAGCCGGCACAGCGGCGGCACCGTGATTCTGGGGAGAGATTGAAATGGCTGATTTCAAACGACCGTTGCCGAATCTGAAAGAACACGACACGCGCGAGTTCTGGCAGGCGACGAAAGACGGAAAGCTGAACTACCAGAAGTGCGACGATTGCGGTGCAATCGTGTTCTATCCGCGTCAACACTGCACAAGTTGTTTGGGCGGGAATCTGTCGTGGCACACCGCGTCGGGGCGCGGCACGGTGTACACGTTCAGCGTGGTGCGGAAGGCGGAGCATCCGTTCTTCCGCGGGCAAGTGCCTTACGCGGTTGCGTGGATCGATCTCGACGAGGGTCCGCGTCTGCTGTCGAACATCATCGGGATAGACGATCCGGCCAACGACATCACGGTGGGGCAACGCGTCATGGTGGAGTGGGAGATCCACGACGATCTGGCGCTGCCCCTCTTCAGGCCGGCTTAGCGACCGATCGGGAAATCAGGCGGGCAGTTTTGCCGTGGCGGTTCCGAACACGCGCGTTTCGTTCGCCGCGTTCGTGACGGTGAGGTCGATGACGACCGTGCCTGCCTCTTCGTCGATGTCGGTAACGACGCCGCTGATCTGATACACATCGTCGACCACTACCGGCGCGCGAAACACCGTATCGATGTTGGTGATCTGCGCATCCGGCGCCCAGCGATGGATCATCGCCGACAGAAAACCCTGGCTCATGATGCCGGGCACCAGCGCGCCGGGCAGTCCTTCCTTGCGAGCCGCTTCGTGATTGGTGAAGCGCGGCTGATTCCAGCCGGCGGCAACGGCAAAGCGACGCACGTTCGCAAGCGTGGTATCCGGTGCGAACACCGGCAACTGCGCGCCGAACTCGACGTCGGCAATCGTCTTGATGGTCATGCGTCGGGCCGCTCCCTGATCACCATGCTGGTGTCGGCCGACGACATGTGCGCGCCGGCTTCGTTGTACAACTCCATACGCAGCACGATGAACACCATGCGGCCGGAGCGGCCGGACTTCGTATAGATGTCGTGGATGTGGGTCTTGCCGATGAGTTTTTTGCCGGCGCGGATCGGCAGCCGCGGCGTCACCGCTTTGCCGGCGTCCATGCCCAACCCCGGCAGTTTCGGAAAACCCTCGGGTAAGTCGCGCCGCGCGTTGAAGCTCGAAGGAAACGTCGGCAGCGCCTGAAAGTCGGCGTGCGTCGGGTCGGTGAAGCGCGGCGCGAGCTCGCCGCATGCGGACGCGTACTCGGCGAGACTCGCCGCGTCGACAGAGAACGTCTGCTCGTCGAAGTCGACGTTCAGAAAGCGCGCCTTCAGATCTTCGATGTCTAGACTCATGCTTCCGATTCGGATGTTTTGAACGAAACTGCGGTGAATTCCCCTGCGCGCAATGCGTCGACCAGTTCGGCCACGCTGTTGACGGGTGCAGGAAAGCGCGTCGCGCAGCGGCCGATGTGGCTGACGATGTGCGCGTCGCTGCCGCCGATGCCGAGATAGTTGTTCTGCAGCGCCATCGCCTCCGCTATGGCGTCTTCGCCTTCGCGGCTGCCGCCGTTCCTGGTCTCTACGATGCGCACGCCGGCCGGTACGCCAAGCACTTCGAGGTGCGCAGCCATGCCGACGCGTTTGCGGCCGGGATGACACGGCACGGGGATCGCACCGTGTTTCGCGCACTGCTCGATGACGAGCGCGAGCGGCAGATGTATGTCGCCGAAATCGAATGCGGCGCGCAGGCCGTCGTTCACGCCGAACACCAGCACGTGGCCGTAGTCGGTCTCCACCTCGCTCGCTTTCAGAATCGTCAGATCGAACTCTTCAGCGAGCGCGCTGTAATCCGATTCCGCATCGAACTGGCGATGCTCGGTGAGTACGAAGCCGTCGATGGGAATGTCACGCGAACGTATCCACTGACAGTAGTTACGTACCTTCGCGCGACCATCGTCCGATTTGATCGAGTGGGTGTGCAGATCGAGGATCATGCGGCATGGTAACGGCACAGTTCGGGTTGCGCGAGAGGGGTCGGGTTGCGCGCGAAAGGTGGCTCGGTCACCCTGCGCAACTTCTGAAGAGTCCGAGACGAGTGTCGTGACGAAAGTCACCTTCGTACATCCCGACGGCACGCGCGAAACGCACGCAGGTATCGACGGCGAAACGGTAATGGACTGCGCGCTCGACCACGGCGTTGCCGGTATACGGGCGCAGTGCGGCGGCGCGTGTATCTGCGTGACGTGCCATTGCTACGTGGAATCGCCGTGGTCGGAGCGTATCGTTCCGCCGCGCGCTGACGAGCTGGAAATGCTCGAGTACGCATGGGAGCGCGAGCCGAACAGCCGCCTCGCCTGCCAGGTGATACTCGACGCCGCCTGTGCGGGCATCGTGATCCGACTTCCCTTGCGCCAGGCCTGATACGAGAAGACGAGTTTGAACGAGAGGAGACCGAATGCGCGCATGCGATGAAATCAAACTCGACGTCGGCGGCCGCTCGATCGCGGGCAAACGCTTTCGCGGCGGGCGCATTCCTACGATCGCGTTGCACGGCTGGCTCGATAACGCGAACTCGTTCGATGCGTTTGCGCAGGCGATGCCCGAACTCGACTTGTTCGCCATGGATTTCGCCGGACACGGCTTCTCGGATCCGCGTGCACGCGATGTCGGCTATTGGGGTTGGCTCGACGTACAGGACGTCATCGCAGTGGCCGACCAGCTCGGCTGGCAGCGATTCGTCATCGTGGCGCACTCGATGGGCGCGGAGTACAGCACGCAACTCGTCGGGGTTTTTCCGGAGCGTGTTGCAGCGCAGATCTGCATCGATGGTTACGTCGAAGCAACGCCGATCGACAAAGTGCTCGATGGCGTTCGTGAGAATCTCGACGCGTGTTTGAGCAACGCCGACGGCACGCTGCGTGGTTATCCGTCGCTCGAGGCGATGGCGCAGCGTCTCGAACAGGCCAAGGGAATCGAGTTTGCCGCAGCGCGGGCGCTGGTCGAGCGGGGCCACCGCAGAACCGAAGCCGGTTATGTCTGGTCGACGGAGGCGCGCATCCGGCGCACGCACACGCAGCGCCAGCCTGACGAGGTGGTTGTGGCGCTGGCGAGGCGCACGAAAGCGCCTACGCTGATGATCGCGGCGCGCGATGGCGAAGACTGGTTCAAACATTCTTTCGACCTCGTGCGCGGTGTGTTGCCGACATTCGTAGAAGTCGTTCTGGATGGACCGCACCACCTGCACATGTCGTCGGCGCTGCCGGAGATCGTGGTGGAGGTACGGCGGTTCCTCGCCGCCCACTACCATGATTGACACGCCGCTGCCCGGCGAATTTCGAAGTCGCGTGCGACTTTTCCCGCCGTTCGTGCATCTATATGGATGTTCACGAAGGCAGCCATGTCGCATTTCTCGCGTATCCACATCGAACGAGACGTCATAGAGGCACTGCAGCGCGGCGATCGCCGTGCCGCGGCCGAGGTCTATGGCGCGCTGTCCGGCGTGATTTACACGCTCGCGCTTCGGCTGCTCGCCGATGTGCAACTCGCGAAGGAGGCGACGCAGGACACGTTCATCGACGTGATCGAACGCGCGCGCGACGTCAAGGTGCCGGAAGCGTTCGTCGGCTGGGTGCGCAGCGTTGCGGTCAATCACTGCCTGATGCGACTTCGCTCGCCGTGGCACCGCTTACGGATGCGAGCCGTCGAATCCGAGGCGGTTGACTGCGCTTCGGACGTCGCGCGGCTCGACGGCTTCGGCGACATCGAGCGCGCGTTGCGGCAACTGCCGGCACGAACGCGTTTTGTCGTGTGGATGCACCACGTCGAGGGCTACACGCACTCGGAAATTGCCCGGCTGACCGGGCGCACCGAGAGTTATTCGAAGAGCCAACTCGCGCGCGGTCATGCGCGGCTGTTGGCGTGGCGAACGGAGAAGACCGATGACGACACGAAAACCCGCGTCGAATCCGCAAACGGTGCGGGATGCGTTACAGGCACTACCGGAAGCAACGGCCCCGGATGAAGTCTGGCGCGAAATCGAACGCCGCATCGACTCGCCGCGCGGTCGCAACGGTGCGTGGTGGCTCGCAACCGCGGCCGCTGCCGTTCTGACGATTTTCACCGGCCTGTGGGTAGTGCTTGCACGCGCACCGGGCCCGGTGTCTGCAGAAGATCTCGCGTCGTTGATGGCGCAATCGCAGCGGCTCGAACGTCTTGTAGCGCGTAACGGAACAGCCGAGAACGCCGAGTGGAGCGCAAGCCGCAGCGCACTCGTCTATCGAATTGCGGATCTCGATCGCGAGCTTGCGCCGCTCAGCATCGATCCGTCGCGCGATCCGGTTCGGACGGAACGGTTATGGCGGCAACGCGTGGCGCTGATGCAGTCGCTTGCCGAAATCGACCGCGCGCAGGTGCCGCATCGCACGCTCGCACTCTGACGATTCATCAACGGATTTTCGAAGGGGAATACGATGGAAGACCGGATGAAGAACGGATTGCTGCTTGCGCTGTGGGCGTTCGCGTCGCTCGCGTTCGGTGCCGATGCGCCGGAAGACCTGCAACAGCGCATTGACGCCGCTCGGGCGAAGCTCGACGAAGCGGCCCGCGAGCTCGCCGAACTGCACAGGCAGGACACCGAATCGATGCAGAACACGTTTCAGGTCGCGCTGCCTGCGCTGCCCGACATAGAGAGCCACGTTTCGTTGGGCGTGTTGCTCGACCCCCGCGGCAAGAAGGGCGTTGCGATTGCCGGCGTGACGCCGGGCGGACCGGCCGAGGAAGCCGGCATCGAAGCGGGCGATGTCATCGTCACGCTCGACGGGACGAACGTGCGCGACGGGGCGGGTAAACCGCCGCTGATGCACTTACTGGAGGTGCTGAAAGAGGTGAATCCGGGCGACACGGTGCGCGTCGAGTATCTGCGAAATGCCGAGTTGATGACCGCCGACCTTACCGCCGCTGAACCGGCGCCGAGAATGAATGTCGCGTTCTCGACGATGGCGTTCTCTTCCGCCGAAGGTGGGGCGCCGCCCTTCGCCGGCCGCGCGATGATCGGCGGTCTCGAGTTGTTCGATCTGAACGAGGATCTGGGCCACTACTTCGGCACGTCAACGGGGGTACTGGTGTTGAACGTGCCGCCGCTCAAAGACGGCGCGAAAGACGGGTTGTTGCCGGGCGACGTGGTGCGTTCGATCGACGGCCGCGCGGTTGCGTCCACCGCGGATTTCATGAATTCGATGGGGCAGCGCAACACCGAAATGACCATGGAAGTGTTGCGCGACGGCGCGCAGATCGTGGTGCAGATGCCGCGCCAGGCGATGCCGCCCGGGATGTTCGGTGTGGCGCCGATGGGCGAGACCCGGGCGATCAGCATCGTCAGAGACGCGCCGCCCACCGCCGTCAGCCCCACTGCAGTCAGCCCCACTGCAGTCAGC
>CAZLDA010000319.1:0-5461 GCA_964557875.1 uncultured Pseudomonadales bacterium
CGCACGGTCGGCCCCGCATCGAGCTCAATCTCACCGATGACGAACGGCGCCGCGATGTTCTTTGCCTGGTGCATGTGCACCGTCGCATACGACGCGAGCGTGCCGCGGGAACTCAATTCGACGTTGCTCAAGCTGCCAGCAGATGCACCGCACTTTTCACAGCCGTAACTCTGGCGTGGGAACGCGACGTATCCACAACTCGCGCACTTCATTCCCAACAACTCCACAGAGTCGCCGTGCCTGCGGTACAGATCGGGATGGCTCAGTTCTTCGCTCATCGACACGCTCCAGAGGCTGTCAGAGAAATGTTCGTTGACTCGAACGCGACGACGAGTCTAGAGTTCAACATAGTGAATGATCAATTACTTTCTTCATGACTCTGCCGATATGACCCAATCTGCCCGAACCGCCGCCCGCCCCACCGAACGCCGCACGCAGGCGCAGCGGCGCGCGGAATCGGAGCATCGCATTCTTCTCGCCGCGGCAGAACTGTTCAGCGAGCAGGGATACGTGAATACGACGATGGAGCAGATCGGCTCGCGCGCCGGCTTCAGTGCCGCACTGGTGGCGCGCAAGTTCGGTTCGAAGCCAGGAGTCATCGAAGCGCTGCTCAAGGAGATCCGCCGCAACACCACGATCGCCATCGAGCGCCACGACGGCACCATCGTCGATACCATCGAACGCTACGTCGGCCTGATCGCGGAGGGCAACGTGTGGTCACGCGCGCTGTATGTGCTGATGGCAGAGTCGCTGGGGCCGCTGCGCGACAAAGCGGAACTGTTCGCACAACACAACCGTTCGTTTCAGGCCGTCATCGCTGCCGGCATCGTCAAGGCACAAAAAAGCGGCTTGGCGGATCCGAAGGTAAAACCACGCACGCTGGCGGCTGAAGTACTCGCGCGTATCCGCGGTATCACGTTGCTGTGGCTGATCGATCCCACCGGCATCGACTTCGCCGCACTGACCGGCAAACTCATCGAATCGCTGCGATTGGAACTGCAACTGGAGGAAGCCCGATGAACATCCTGGATCTGAAAGGCGAGAACGCGCTGATCACCGGCGCCGGACAAGGCGTGGGTCGTCAGGTGGCGCTGCACTTCGCCGCGCACAACGCCGGAATCGTTTACGTCAACGATTTCTCGGCCGAACGCGCAGGCTCGGTGGTGGAAGAAATCCGATCGTCGGGTGGTCGCGCCGAAGCCGTCGCCTGCGACGTATCCGACTTCAACGCGATGCAGGCAAAACTCGAACCGCTCGACATTCAACTGCTCGTGAACAACGCGGGCAATGCCGGCGCCGATCCGTCGAAAGTCGGCCGCGGCGAGTTCTGGGAACAGGCGCCGGAACAATGGACGCCCTGGCTCGGCGTGAATCTGCTCGGCGTCTTGAACGCGTCACGCCTGGTGCTGCCGAAGATGATCGGCAACAAGCGCGGCAGCATCGTAACGATCATTTCCGATGCAGGGCGCGTCGGTGAGCCACGCCTCGAGGTGTACAGCGCCGCGAAAGCCGGCGCCGCCGGATTTTCGCGCGCACTCGCGAAATCCGCGGGCCGCCATTCCGTGCGCGTCAATTGCGTCGCAATCTCGGCCACGCGCACACCTGCCACGTCGCGCGCCATGGACAACCCCGACTTCGCCAAACGCGCGCTGTCGAACTATGTCATTCGCCGCTTCGGCGAACCGTCCGATGTCGCGAACATGGTGTTGTTCCTGTCGTCCGACGCCGCAAGCTGGGTAACCGGGCAAACGTACCCGGTGAACGGCGGCTACGACTTCGGCATGTAACCAACAAACGAACCCAACAATCGAATCAAGGGGAAGGAACATGACTGAACAGCGCGAGTATTTTCAGCAAGAAGTGGTCGACGGCCACATCCTCGTGATCACCATCGACCGGCCCGAAGCGCGCAACGCGTTCAACGGCGCAATGGCAGCACAACTCGAAGCGCTGATGGACCGCTACGAAGACGACGATGCGTTGTGGGTTGCGATCATCAAAGCTAACGGGCCCACCTTCTCCGCCGGCCAGGATCTGAAGGCCGCGCGTACCGGCGACATGGGTGCGTCGAAGAAACGCGGCGGCTTTGGAATCATGGGCACGCCTCCGAAGAAGCCCATCATCGCCGCGATAGACGGCCAGGCGCTCGCGGGCGGCATGGAGATGGTGCTGTCGTGCGATCTCGTCGTCGCCACAGAAACCTCGGTGTTCGGTCTCGCCGAAGCAAAACGCGGCCTGCTCGCCATCGGCGGCGGCTGTTTCCGCCTGCCGCGACGCGTGCCGTATCACGTTGCGATGGAAATGATCCTCACCGGCGAAACGAAAACCGCTGCGGAAATGCACACGCACGGTCTCGTGAACAAAGTGGTACCGCCCGGCAAGGCGCTCGAAGGCGCGCTGGAAATGGCCCGACTCATCGCGCGCAACAGTCCGGTGGCGGTGAAGGCTGCAAAGGAAATCGCGTTCCGCTCCGCCGCTGAACTGTGGACCGACGCGGACGGCTGGAAGAAACAACAGGAGCCGTCGCGCGCCGTCATGCAGTCGGAAGATCTGCAGGAAGGTCTGCGCGCATTCGCCGAGAAACGCGAAGCCGTCTGGAAAGGGAGATAACGCGATGACGCTGCCCGCCTCCATCAGTCAGCGCTTGCGTGTGCCGCTCATTGCGGCGCCGATGCTGCTGGTCTCCGGTCCCGACCTCGTCATCGAAGCGTGTCGCGCCGGCGTGATCGGTTCGTTCCCGACGAAGAACTGCCGCACGGTCGACGAACTCGACCGATGGCTCGCGCGTATGCAGGAAGAAACGGAAGGCGGTGCGCCGTATGCGCCGAACCTCATCGTGCACAAGACGAACACGCGCCTGCACGAAGACATGAAGCTGGTCGAAAAGTATGCACCTGCCATGGTGATCACCAGCGTCGGCAGTCCCGCGCCGGTGATGGACACGATTCACGCCGCCGGCGGGCTCGTGTTCGCCGACGTCGCTTCGATGCGGCACGTCGAGCGCGCGCTGCAGGTGGGCGTGGACGGGCTGATTCTGTTGACCGCGGGCGCCGGTGGACAAACCGGCTGGGCGAATCCATTGGCATTCGTCCGCGCGGTGCGTTCCGTGTTCGATGGTCCGGTGGTGCTCGCGGGTGGCGTGGCGGACGGCGTCGCGTTGCGTGCGGCGATCGTGCTGGGTTGCGATCTCGCGTACATGGGCACGCGCTTCATCGCCACGAAACAGAGCCTTGCCGCAGCGCCTTACAAGGAGATGCTGGTGTCGTCCTCCCTCGACGACATCGTGCTGTCGCGAGCGCTCACCGGTCTCGAAACGAATCTGCTGCGCCCCTCAGTCGAACTGGCAGGCATGGACGCCAGCGGCGTTGGATCGCTCGACGCAGGCGCGGGCGGCATCTCGGCGAATGCACCGAAACGCTGGAAGGACATCTGGTCCGCCGGCCATACCGTGGCGCAGGTGCACGACGTTCCCGACGTAGCAGATCTGGTCGATCGCGTAGCGGCCGAATACGCGGCGGCAACCCGCTAACAGGAGGCGCATCGTGCTGAGCGACTATCGGGTTCTCGATCTCACCGACGAACGCGGCGCGCTGTGCGGCCAGCTGCTGGCCGATCTCGGCGCGCAAGTCGTGCGCGTCGAGCCGCCGGGCGGTTCGCCGATGCGGCACGAAGTGCCGGACGAACTCATGTGGCAGGTCTACGCGCGCAACTGCGAGAGCATCGTGGTAGACCTCGCGTCCGCAGCCGGCAGAGCGCACCTCTCCGATCTCGCCGCGCAGGTGGACCTCATCGTCGACAACGGTGGCGAAACGAGCGTCGCGATAGCGCAACGGCGCACCCGCCATCCCAGGCTAGTGCAGGTGTCGATCACCGCGTTCGGAAACTCCGGTCCGAAGTGCGACTACGCCGCCACCGACCTGATCGTGCAGGCGGCATCGGGCACGATGGCAATCACCGGTTTCGGCGACAGCAAGCCGCTGCGCACCGGCGCAATCACCGCGTGGTCGCACGCGGGCGCTGCCGCTGCGGGCGCGGCGTTGCTCGCACTGCGCAGCGCCGACCGAACCGGGCGCGGCCAGCACGTCGACATTTCGGCACAACAGGCGTGCAACCTTGCCGCGTCATACTCGCTGCTCACCGCTTACGTTGGTGCATCGCGCATCAGCCGCACGCCGTTCGGCGGGCTGCCGCTCATCTGGCCCGCGAAAGACGGCTACGTGTCGCTGACGCTGGGTTTTGTCGGGCCGATGATCGGTTTCGCTCGCAATCTCCTGAAGTGGATGCACGAGTCTGGCGCCATTACCGAAGCGTTGGCGTCGCTCGATTGGGCAACATACGTCGGCACGTTGCGCACGGGCGGCGACCCCGCACCGATGCAGCAACTCGTCGGCGCGATCGGCGAATTCCTAGCGACGCGCACCAAACAGGAATTGCTGAACGGCGCCTTGCAGCACGGCGCGCTGATCGTGCCCGTTTCCACCGCGCACGACCTGCTGCACGACCGGCAACTGGACGACCGCGACTTCTGGTGGGAATCGAACGGCGTGAAGCTTCCCGGTGCGTTCGCTAAATTCAGCGCGCAACCGCTGCGTCTCGCACACACAGCACCGGCGCTTGGCCGGACAACTCCCACGCTGCGCCCCCGAACGCTACCGTCAGCGACAGATGCGGCGCCATCACAGCGGCCGCAACCGCTGGCGGGCATCAACGTGCTCGACTTCACTTGGGTGATGGCCGGGCCATGGTCGTCGCGCGTGCTCGCCGATTACGGCGCGACCGTCATCAAGGTGGAATCGGGCACACGGCTCGACCTGGTGCGCATTCTCGGACCGTTCTATGGCGACAAGTTCTCCACCGAAACCTCTGCTTCGTTCGCAAGCATCAACGCCGGCAAGCACAGCCTTGCAGTCGACCCCGGCACGCCGGAAGGCAAAGCCACGATCCTCGAACTGGTCGACTGGGCCGACATCGTGATGGAGTCGTTCTCGCCCAAGGCGATGAAGAAGTGGGGGCTCGACTATGCATCGCTTTCGGCACGCAAGCCGAGCCTGGTGATGTTGAGCACATGCCTGTTCGGGCAAACCGGCCCCTACGCCATGATGGCCGGCTACGGCACGATGGGCGCCGCACTCGGCGGGCTCGCGTTGCCAACGGGTGAACCCGGCCGCCCGCCGTGCGGACCGTTCGGACCCTATACGGACTACGTGGCGCCGCGCTTCTCTGTAGTTGCCCTGCTCGCCGCGTTGCACCACCGCGACCGCACCGGCGAAGGCCAGCACATCGATCAGTCGCAAGCCGAAAGCGCCATGCACTATCTGTCGGTGGCCGTAGCCGAGGCTTCGCGGTCCGAACAGTTTCCGGACCGGCTCGGCAACACAGATCGCACGATGTATCCGCACGACGCGTACCGATGTGCCGGCGACGATCAGTGGATTGCCATCGCCGTTCGCAACGATGCGGA
>CAZLDA010000320.1:0-5460 GCA_964557875.1 uncultured Pseudomonadales bacterium
GATCGCCACCATCCCGTGCGAGTTGAAGCTCTTGATGTGGCTGCCGGCGATACCGGTGATGACGTCCTTGATCTTGGCATCGGCCATCAGCGCGGCTTCCTCGAGCGAGCGCTGGATGGCGTTCACGGTCGACTCGATGTTCACCACAACACCCTTCTTCAGTCCCCGCGATCGATGCGACCCGATGCCGATGATCTCTATGTCACCGTCGGCCGTGAGTTCGCCGACGATCGCCGCGACCTTGCTCGTGCCGATGTCGAGACCAACGATGATCCGCCGGCCGCTATCAGACGCCATTTATTGAACTACCCCAATCGATTGAGAAACCGAGGCCACCTGCATGGCGTCGCCACCGCGCCAACTCACCGCCACACCATTCCTGTATCGCGCGTCCACGTGATCGACCTGCCCCATTCGGTCTTCGATCACCTTTCGATACACGTGCGAGAAGCGTTCAACGCGCTCCAACAACTCTTCGTGGCCAAGCGACACGGTCAGCTCGTTGGTAAACGTAACGCGCCATTCACCCAGGGCATCCTCTTCGACCTCGGCCACTTTCAGGGACGTATCTGCGAGAACCTGGCCCAGCATCTGGAAGATCTGCATCGCGCGCGCACCGTTAGCATTTGCGCATCGAATCAGGGGCAGTGACTCGTCCGGCGGACCAGCGCTTTCGACGACCTGACCACCACTGTTCAGAACGCCGCCATCGCCCCACCGGGCAACGAACGTGTCCTTCGTTACGTTCACGTCCACGATGCCGGGCCAGACCCGTCGCACACGAACCTCGCGCGGCCACGACAACGCCAACACCCCTTCGACCACGTCGTCGAGACTGATACCCAGCAAACCGCCATCGAGCCGTTGCAACACCGCAGCCTTCACCGCGTCGCGCTCAGGAAGACTGAGATCGCCGCTGACCCGCACGACCTGCACGGGGCTGTTCATCACGAACAACAACGCGACGAACGCACTTGCCACGCCGGCGAGTACTGCGCCAGACAAAACGCGCCGCGCAAGCGACATGCGATCACTGACTTTCATCGTCGCCTCGCAGCCGATTCGACAACTGATTCACGTTACCGGCGCCTTGCACCAGCAACACGTCGCCGTTCTCGAGGACGTTCGGCAGCAGACCGAATGCTTCCGTTGGGTCTGCTGCGTAAATCGGATTCAGAGTTCCACGATCGCGAATACCCTGACAAAGAGCATGGCTGTCCGCTCCGGCTATCGGTTCCTCTCCGGCCGCATACACTTCCAGCAAAATCAGCTTGTCGACTGTCGACAGCACCTTTGTGAAGTCGTCATACAGATCGTGCGTCCGCGTGAAGCGATGCGGTTGATAGGCCATTACGAGGCGTCGTTCGGGCCACACCTTACGCGCCGCTTCGATCACCATCGCAACCTCGGTCGGATGGTGCCCGTAGTCGTCAACCACGGTGATCTGTTTGCCGGCGAATCGCACGCCATCCGCAACATCGAAACGCCGCCCGACACCAGAGAACGCACTCAGGCCAGCAAGAATCGCGGCGTCTGAAACGCCTTCCTCCGTTGCTACGGCAATGGCGGCCAACGCATTCAAGACGTTGTGCGCGCCGGCAAGATTGATCACGACATCGAGCGGCGCATGCCCAGCAGGACGAACCGCGCGGAATTTCCACGCAAGCCCACGCACTTCGATCTGCGTGGCGCGGAAGTCGGCGTCAGGCGAGATGCCATACGTGAGCATCGGGCGCGACACCGCATCGAGAATCGCGCGCACATGCGGATCGTCGATGCACAACACCGCAACGCCGTAGAACGGCAGGCGATGCACGAATTCGACAAAGGTGTTCGACAGTCGCGCGAAGTCACCGCCATACGTTCGCAAGTGATCGCGGTCGATGTTGGTGACCACCGCGACCATCGGTTGCAGATGCAGGAACGACGCATCGCTTTCGTCGGCTTCGGCGATCAGATAGCGACTCGCGCCGAGCTGGGCATTGCTGCCCGTACTGTTCAGCAATCCGCCGATGACAAACGTTGGATCGAGGTTCGCCTCCTTGAATATCGACGTGATGAGGCTTGTGGTAGTCGTCTTGCCATGCGTTCCGGCGACGGCGATGCCATGTCGATAGCGCATCAACTCGCCGAGCATTTCCGCGCGCGCAACCACGGGAATACGTGCAGCGTGCGCAGCGACGAGTTCCGGATTCGTTGCTGCCACCGCGCTCGACACGACTACCACATCGGCGCCGGTAACGTTTTCAGCGCAGTGACCGATCGACACGCTGGCACCGAGTTGTACCAACCGATCGACGGTTGCCGAACGCGAAACGTCGGAACCGGAGATTCGATATCCCTGGTTCAACAGCACTTCCGCGATCCCGCACATACCGGAGCCGCCGATCCCAACGAAATGGATCTGGCGCACGCGGCGCATCTCGGGCACCTGGATGACCACTTAACGTGACCTCCCGCGCTCGAGTTGCACACGCAGCACCAGACCGAGCAGCGCGCAGCAGATGATGAGACTGTTACCGCCATACGATATGAACGGCAACGTGAGCCCTTTCGTCGGCAATGTGCCGGTGTTCACCCCGATATTGATGATGCACTGGATGCCGAGCAGCAGCGCGGTGCCGTACGCAATGTATGCCGCGAACGTTCGTCCCTCTTCAAGCGCCTGTCCCGCGATCCGGAAAATCCGCAACACGATGGTGACCAGCAGCGCGAATACGACAAGCGCTCCAACAAGTCCCAGTTCTTCGGCGATCACCGCGAAGATGAAGTCGTTGTGCGCTTCCGGCAGGTAGCTGAGCTTCTGAATGCCGGCGCCGAGACCAAGCCCGAACAGATCGCCACGGCCGAATGCGATGAGCGCCTGCGTCAGCTGATAGCCGCTCTCGAACGGATCGGCCCACGGATCCAGGAACGTGATCATCCGTTGCAACCGATAGGGTTGCAGCACCGATATCATCGCCAGCAGGGCACCTGCGACGACGACGATCAATAGAAAGTGCCGCAAGCGTGCGCCGGCCAGGAACAATACGCCGCCGGTTACCGCCGCCAGCACCACGACCGAACCGAAGTCGGGTTGCGCAAGCAACAAGACGCACAACAGACCGACAAGGGCCAACGGTCGCACTAAGGCGATTGCGTCCGTCGAAAGAGCCGCTTGATTGCGCGTGAGATAACCAGCGAGGTAGACGACCAGCGCGAACTTCGCTACTTCCGCCGACTGAATCGAGATGGGCCCGAGTGCAATCCATCGGCTGCTGCCTTTGGCGGAGTGACCGAGTATCGGCAGGAACACCATTGCGGTCAGCAGCAGTGCTGCGATCAACAACGGTCGATGGATATCGAGCCAGAGCCGTAATGGGACCACCGCGCAGATACAAAGCGCCGCCAATCCGCCGAACAGATAAATGCCGTGTCGAACGACGAGGTGCGTCTGTGCTCCATTCCTCAACGCAATCGGATACGCAGCCGATGCCACCATGACAAGGCCGACAGTTACTGCGGCAAGCCACAACATCAGCAGCGAGTAATCCCACTGCCGCGTCATGGCTGAAGCTCCAGCACCGCAGCGGCAAATTCGCGTCCGCGCGCCTCGAAGTTCTTGAACATGTCGAGGCTGGCGCACGCCGGCGACAGCAATACCAGATCCCCGCTGCGCGCCAGCGACCGACACATGCGAACTGCTTCAGGCAGCGTCGCGACGCGACGCACCGGAACCACATCCGAAACTGCGGCTTCGACCACGGCGGCATCCTTGCCGAGCGTCACTACGTGACGCACGTACTTCGACACGGGCTCGCGCAAAGGCGAAAGGTCGGCGTTCTTTGCATCGCCGCCCGCGATCAGCACGATGTGGCGCCGCGTGTCCCCCAAACCTTCAAGCGCCGCGACGCACGCACCGAGATTGGTTGCCTTCGAATCGTTGATGTACGTGACGCCGTCGACGACAGCGACCGTTTGCGATCGATGTTCGAGCCCTTTGAAATCGCGCAGCGTCGGCAACCAGGACGCGGGATCGCTGCGGGCTGCTTTCGCCAGTGCCATCGCCACCAGCGCGTTGAACTCGTTGTGCTTCCCTCGAATGCCGAGGGACTCCACGTCGAGATATCGTTCGCCGAACGATGCGAGATATCGCGCGCCGCCGAATTCGACGATGCCCCAACCGTCTCGCGAAGGGGCATCCAGGCCAACCGATACCAGCCTCCCGACGGCTTCTTTCGGCGTGGTCAACCGATCCGCGCGGTTGTAAACGGCTACATCACAATCCTGGAAAATCCGTTGCTTGCTTGCCGCATAGCTGGCCAGGTCCGGATATCGGTCCAAATGGTCCGGAGTGACGTTCAAATTGGCTGCGATCGCGAATCGCCCGGCGTTCAGGCGTTCGAGTTGGAAACTCGACAGTTCGAGAACGTACGCATCGCGATCAGGACCGAGCAAATCGAGAGCAGGCTCTCCAAGATTGCCGCCCACTCCAACGTCGAGTCCGGACGCGCGCAGCAACTCACCCGTCAATGCAGTGACCGTGCTCTTGCCGTTGGTGCCCGTAATGCCCACTACCGGCGCAGTGGCGTGCTCCAAGAACAGCTCGATGTCGCTCACTAACGGAATTCCCCGCTCGCGCGCGCCTTTCAACATGCAATGGGATATCGGCAATCCCGGGCTCACGACAATGCGATCGGCGGCAGCGAACGCAGCCGCATCGGTTGCGCCAAGGATCATCTCGACGTTCGGAAATTGCGCACGCGTCTGCTCCGCAAACGGTGGCGCGCTGCGCGTGTCGACCACCGTCAACCCGTCGGTCGAACTGAGAAAACGCACGCACGAGTACCCGGTGATGCCGAGGCCGAATATGGCGGTATGCCGGCGCAGAGAGTTCAACCGCGTGTCCCCAACTGCGTTGCGAATATCTGCTGTACAACCTGCAGATCACTGAACGGATGACGGACGCCGGCAATCTCCTGATAAGGCTCATGACCTTTCCCGGCGACCACCACGACATCGCCTTGCGCGGCAGAAGCGATCGCATTCCGGATCGCAACACCGCGATCCAACTCCACCTCCACCGCGACACGGCCATGAAAACCCGAGGTTATCTCCGCCGCGATCGCAGCAGGATCTTCCGAACGCGGATTATCACTGGTGACGAACACACTATCGGCACCCGCTTCGGCGGCCCGCGCCATCAACGGGCGTTTACCGCGGTCGCGATCGCCGCCACATCCAAATACACAAACGATTCGGCCGGCGATGTGGCGCTTCACACCGGACAGCACCTTCGTCAGCGCATCAGGCGTGTGTGCAAAATCGATAACTACCAACGGCTGCTTCGGCGATCGTACGAACTGCATGCGCCCCGGAGGAGCCGCTAGCTGTGCGGACGCGCCGATCACATCGTCGATCGATGCGCCGGCCAGGCAGGCTGCTGCTGTTGCGGCGGCAAAGTTCGCCACGTTGAACTCG
>CAZLDA010000321.1:0-5450 GCA_964557875.1 uncultured Pseudomonadales bacterium
GATCTCACGATTGGATGCGTGTCCGTACCTCGTGAACGCGCCAGCGAGTTCGGAGTGATGAGCATCGATGGAAGCGGCCGTGTGCGCGGTTTCGAGGAGAAGCCCGTAGATCCGGCGGCGATGCCCAACGATTCCACTAAGTCGCTCGCGTCGATGGGAATCTACGTCTTCAACAGGGAATTTCTCGTTGCGCAGTTGACCGCAGACGCCCGAGACCCCGACTCGTCGCACGACTTCGGCAAGAACATCATTCCGCGTCTGATCGATGACTGCCGCGTCTATGCGTACCCGTTCGTCGAGCCGAGCGGCGGGGAGAGTTATTGGCGCGACGTCGGCACGGTAGATGCGTTCTGGGAATCGAATCTGGAACTCGCGCACGTGGTACCGCCGCTCGATCTTTACGATCGCGACTGGCCCATCTGGACATACCAGGAGCAGTTGCCACCCGCTAAATTCGTGTTCGACGACCCCGGTCGCCGCGGTGTTGCGGTCAATTCGCTGATTGCGAGCGGTTGTGTGATTTCCGGAGCGTCAGTCGCGCGTTCGCTGCTGTTCTGTAACGTTCGTGTGGAGAACTACAGCGTCATCGACGAGGCCGTGATTTTGCCCGATGCCTCGATCGGCGCGAATTGCCGCATACGCAAGGTGGTCATCGACAAGGGCTGCATCATTCCGCCAGGCACCGTGATCGGTGAAGACGCCGATGCAGATCGAAAGCGCTTCTTCGTTACGCCTGGCGGAGTGACGCTGGTGACGCCATCGATGCTCGGACAGTTGTATTCCGCCAAATCGATGTAGCAGGTCGGGTGATCGCGGCTGTGTTGGAGCAGCTATCGCTGCGGAGGGAAAGTATGCGAATCGGTATCCGTGCATTTGTCGCGTCAGTCGCGTGCATTCTGTCAGCGCTCATTTCAGGGGCGGCGGCCGCTGGAGCCAATGATCAGGATGCCGTGAAATTTCGGGAACTTCAGAAGCAGGCCGATGCGCTGACGCAGGAACTGGCG
The DNA here is from genome assembly GCA_964557875.1 of uncultured Pseudomonadales bacterium. GTDB lineage: Bacteria > Pseudomonadota > Gammaproteobacteria > Pseudomonadales > Azotimanducaceae > DATJGR01. Next base: position 1,005 of record CAZLDA010000321.1, read on the forward strand.
ATAGTGCAGGGGAGCACCAGTTCGCAGGCGCAGAAACAAGCGATGCAGAGTCACTGGTCGATGATGCAGAACTACCTGCAGTCGATGCGCCATTGGCCGGGCATGAGCCCTAAGGGAGCGTCCGATTGGGTAATGATGAGCCCCGAGATCATGGGCGGGGGCATTATGGGCTGGTACCACGGCACGGGACCGGGAAACGGTTGGGCAGTACCCAACGAAACCCCGGAGCAATACCAGAAGCACATGCAGGCGCTTCAGCAGCTGATGCACAAGCAGACGGCGGCAATCGCCGCCGAGAAAGACCCAACCTTGCGTGACGCGCTGATCCGAAAGCACTACTACACCATTTATCGCGACATGCAGACGATGCGCGGAATGGGCTGGATGTGGAACCAAGGTACGGCGAGCGCGTTGCCGGACGCGAGTTCGCCCGGGGCAACATTGGAAATCAGGTACTGCTCACAATGCCATGCCGCGCCGCACCCCGGCGCGCATACAGCCAGGGAATGGGCGGACGTGACGGCACGCATGCAAGAGCACATCACCGATAAGTCCACGTCTAACGGCGGCGTTATGGTGCCGAGTTCATCCGAAATGGCATCCATCATCGACTACTTGGACAAATACGCGAAGTCTGGAACGTGATGGTGTAGCCTCGGTTGTGTGTCTGCGCCGTCGCGCCGGAACGCGGTAGGTGCCGCGCCGGAACGGTCGGCAAAGCGCTTGTGCGATCGCCAGCTTGCTGCCATTCGAAAGTACGTGCGGTCGAAGCCGCAATCCCGTTCGTCTGCACCGCCCGTCGAGAGCGCGGAAGACAGTAGTCTCATGACCACGACATGAAGGTCGGCGCTATTCACCAACAGGTGGTCTATGCCTATCCTCCATCAGGCTACCTACTCCCACACGATGCGATTGGAGAACCAGCAGAGTGAGTCCCACCAGCAATGCCTTGATCTTTGCCTTCGGATTGTTTGTCGGTGTGATGATCGCCATGGAGGTCGGTCGTCGCATCGGGTTGCGGCGAATAGCGGCGGACAGCGAGGGCGCGCGACAAGGTGTCGGCACGGTTGAAGGGGCGGTTTTCGGTCTCTTGGGCCTGTTGATCGCGTTCACGTTCTCGGGGGCCGCCTCGCGATTCGACGAACGCAGGCACCTGGTCGTTGATGAAGTGGAGAGCATCGGTACCGCATGGCAGCGTCTCGATGTGCTGCGGCCCGATGCGACGGCGAGGCTTCAGGAGCTGTTTCGGCAATATGTTGACTCGCGTCTCGAGACTTATCGAAAGGTTCCCGACATGGAAGCGGTCGCGGTGGAGCTGAACAACTCCGCAAGGCTGCAGCAGGAAATCTGGCGCGAGGCCATTGCGGCGACGAGCGACCCGACGACAACACCTTCACGAATGCTGCTGCTACCTGCGCTGAATCAGATGTTCGATATCGCGACGACGCGAATCGAAGCGTCGAAAATGCACCCACCACTGATCATCTTCGTCATGCTCGGCGGGTTGTCGTTGGCTGCGGGATTGCTGGCGGGGTCGGGCATGGCGGGTGGCAAGTCGCGCAGCTGGATCCACATGATCGGCTTTCCGGCGGTCATGGCCATCACGACGTATGTGATCATGGACATCGAATATCCGCGACTCGGGTTCATTCGTGTGGAAGCCTCAGACTCGGTGCTGATTCAGTTGCGTGAAGGCATGAAGTGAATTTCCACGGGCTCGCCGCAGAGCTGCTCGCGGCGCAGACCAGGCGCGTCACCGCGCCATCGATCGATCGTTGGATCAGTTACGCCAGGATGGCTTGACGGAAGGAAGGAGGAGTGCCGCTTCGCGGGTCTAGAGACCTCAGCCCTTCGTGTGAGTGCCTTCCGCGGCCAATCGTGCGTATGCGGCCGCGGTGCCTTGCGCCATCTTGTCGCCATCGAATGGAATCGACATCTCGGGTGTGAATTCCAGTACTACGCGTTCAGGCGTATCCAGAAAGCGGACGAAGATTTCCGGATCGAGGCCGGCCGTGAAGGCGTTTCCTTCATCTTTCGCGCCCGCCATGCCGGCCGCCAACATGCGGTACATCCACATCTTCGTTTTGTGATCGTCGTGAATCACCGTATGGCCCTTGTAGGTAACGGTTTTGCCGCCGCCCATCGGCGTGCCTTTGCTGGACATGACTACGGATGAACGCGGATCCCTCGCAATCGCCTTGATGCGCACGCGCTCGCGCGTGGCCGTCATCCAGATCTTTCCGTCGACCGGAACATATGCAGTGATGACGCCGAGGGGATGCCCGGATTTGTTTGCCCAGATGAAAACACACTCTCCGGCGGTCCTGACGAGTTCCCGTTCCCGCTCCGGGTCGAGCCGATACTGTTTTACGTCGTCATAGTTCGTGGCTTGGTGTTCCATCACGCATTCTTCCCCTCAGTAAAGAAGTCAGCTCGTGGCGTGAACGTCGAGTCGTAGACGGGCTCCACGAGATCGACTCGGTACTTCTTGTTGTCCGCGCCCTTGAGACCTACACGGCCCAGGGCATCGCGCATGTTCAGGTAGTTCGCGTGTTTGAAGTGCGCCGCCAGACTCGCCTCATCCTGCCACAGTTCATGAACCACCAGTCGTCCGGCCACGCATGGATCGGCAGAAAATACATAGGCGAGGCAGCCGGGTTCTTCGTCGCGTGTCTTTTGCTGCAGCTTGCGCGCGATCTCCAGCGTATCGTCGCGTTTGGCGGGATCCTGAAGGTCGATGGTTCCGGCAATGATGATCATCTTCTCCACGTTTGAGGCTCCGCAGTTGAGTTTTCTGACAAATGAGCACAACCGTCGCTGTGCAGGTGAGTTCGAGTTCGTGAGGGCGTCGAGCATGAAGTCTCGCGCCCGGAAATGGTACCTGTCTGAAATGGGAGGTCCGCGCGGAACGGCTGGGCCAAAAGATCTCCCGTATCCGAGAGTTACCGCGGTCAGCGGTGAAAACCATACTAAACGAGAGGGGTTTGTCTGCGAGGGCCGCGCGGGGCTGGCAAATGGCATATCTTTGCGTGGACGGCGAGCGCCGCATCTACTACGAACACTATTTCGCGGGCCACATCACCGTCGTGCTCTCCCACGGTTGGGGTATGAGTTGCCGCGTCTGGGACGGTACGATCGCGCGGCTTCAGGATGCAGGCGTTGGCGTCGTAGCGTACGTCCAGCGCGGTTGCGGCCGATCGGACAAGGATTTCTTCGACGTCTCCATCGAAGCGCTCGGCAGCGACATTGTCGCGTTGTGCGATCACCTGGCTCTCACCGCACCCGTGTTGAATGGTTGGTCACTTGGCGGTGCCGTCTCGGTCGATGCCGCCGCGCGGTTGGGCTCCCGGCTCGCGGGGCTGGTGCTGACGTGTGGTGCAACGCCGCGGTACACGCGTGCGGAGGGTTTCCCTTATGGGGGCACGGCGGCCGACGTTTCGGCCACTGTGGCAGCGCTGCGCGCCGATCGTGTCAACTTCCTGAGAACGCTGTACTACGAGGGCGTGTTCGCGCGCGAAGTCGGCGAAGCAGTGAAGCAGTGGTGCTGGCAAATCTCACTACAGGCAGGTTCCGCAGCCGATGCATCGCTCGCGGCACTCGCAATCCTCGATCAGCAATCGCGGATGATGCGCATCGAAGCGCCCGCGCTGGTGGTTGTCGGCAGCCTCGATCGTGTCGTGGCGCCGGACATAGGTCGGGTTGCAGCCCGACAATTGCCGAACGCGCAGCTGCTGGAACTCGAGCAATGTGGCCATGCACCGTTCCTGGAAGATGCCGCCACCTATCACGATGCGCTGCTGCGTTTCGTCAACGCACTGCGGGCGAAACGGCAGTGATCCGTTGCCACGCAAATTCATCTGGAGGTTGAGTCATGCAAGTCGGCCTATTGATGGTGTTTCAGAACTTCCAGGACGGCACGAGCGACCGTGCTGCGTGGGAGCGCGACATTCACCTCGCGGGATTGGCCGAACCGCTCGGCTTCGACACGCTTTCCGCGGTGGAGCATCACTTCTACAACTACGCGATGTCGCCCGACAACACGCAGTTCCTCGGCCACATGGCCGCGAAGACGCAGCGCATCAAGCTGCTCACGGGTGCGGTGATTCTGCCGTGGAACGATCCACTACGCGTGGTCGAGCGCATGATCGTGCTCGACCATTTGAGCAAGGGCCGTGCGCTGTTCGGCATCGGACGCGGCCTTGCACGGCGCGAGTACGACGTGTTCGGCGTGGACATGAACGAAGCACGCGATCGCTTCGACGAAGCGGCCGAACTGATCATCCGGGGACTCGAAACCGGAATCGTCGAGGGCAACGGACGCTACTACAAACAGGTTCGCACCGAAGTTCGACCGCGTCCGTATGCGAGCTTCAAAGACCGCTTCTATGCGGTCGGCATGTCGTCGGATTCCGTGCCGGTGGTCGCCCGCCTCGGCGCGAAGATGAT
>CAZLDA010000322.1:0-5449 GCA_964557875.1 uncultured Pseudomonadales bacterium
TATCCGTGGTTGTTCGATGCACCGCTCACCGGCGAACTCACGGCCACGAAACTGACCGCGATGCGCAGGCTCGGCGTGCCGTATACGGATGCCGATATCGCGGGTGCGCACGACGCAGTGGCCGGACACAGCGAAGCCGACGCGCTGGTTGCTTATCTGCAGCACCTCGGCGTGGCGATGCAGCACTACACCGGAGACCAGTAATGACGTTTGGCGCCTTCGTGACGTTGTTGGTGAGCATTGCGTTTGCAACGCTCCTTTATTGGGTTTTTAGCCCGCGCAACAAGGCGCGGTTTCAGTCGTACGCGTCCATTCCGCTAGAAGACGACGAACCGTCATCCCGCGAGGTACCGCGCTCGTGAGCACGTTCTGGAGCATTTTCATCGTAGCCGGCGCGCTCGGTTCCCTTCTCTGGGCGCTGTGGCTGCTGCTGTCGAATCGCACGCAGCCGAAGTCCACGGTCGAGACGACCGGCCACGACTTCGACGGCATCGAGGAACTCGATAATCCACTGCCGTTGTGGTGGGTGGGACTGTTCGCCGTGACGATCGTGTTCGCGGTCGGCTATCTCCTCTATTACCCGGGACTCGGCAGTTTCGCGGGATTCGGGCGCTGGACGTCGCACGAGCAGTGGCAGGCCGACGTGGATGCGAAGAACGCACAGTTTGCACCGATGTACCAACGCCTTGCCGCGATGAACGAAACCGAATTGCACGAGAGCACCGAGGCGCAGCAGATTGGCCGGCGTTTGTTTCTGAACAACTGCGCGAGTTGCCATGGCATGCGCGCACGCGGCGCCTTCGGCTTTCCGAATCTGACGGACGCCGAGTGGCAATGGGGCAGTGACTACGCATCCATCGAAGCGACGATACGCGGCGGCCGCATTGCAGCGATGCCGGCGTGGGGACCGGCGCTCGGTGATGCAGGTGTGGCCGACATGGCGCAGTACGTGTTGAGCCTCTCCGGTGCGCCGCACGACGCCGCCGCCGTTGCGCGGGCTGCACCGCAGTACCAGACCTTCTGCGTCGCGTGTCATGGTCCGGAAGGGAAAGGCACTCCTGCGCTTGGCGCACCGGATCTGACGAACGACATCTGGCTCTACGGCAACGACGCCGACACGATCGCGTTCACCATTCGCAACGGCCGCAACGGCATGATGCCGAACTTCGAAACGACGTTGGGCGAAGACCGCATCGCCATCGTCGCGGCGTACGTGTCGGGGTTGAGCGCGAAGGCAACGGCTTCGCCGACGCCGGCAACTACGTTGCCGGCGGGCGGCTCGCCGTGAGCGATCCGTCGCATGGGCCGCTGATTGCGACCGATGCGGCGACGGCCGGTTTTGCGCCGGTCGATCTCTATCAGCGTCGCGAGAAGATCTTCACGCGCTCGATCGAAGGCCGCTTCCAGCGCATACGGCTGTTTTCAGGTTGGCCGCTGCTGATCGGCTATCTCGGGTTGCCGTGGCTGAACTGGGGCGACCGCCAGGCCGTGCTGTTTGCTCTGCCGACGCGGCACTTCTACATCTTCGGCCTCACGTTCTGGCCGCAGGATTTCATGCTGCTCGCGTGGCTGTTGATCATCGCTGCGTTCGGGCTCTTCACCGTGACGTCCGTCGTCGGTCGTATCTGGTGCGGCTACACGTGCCCGCAAACCGTGTGGACGGCGATCTTCATGTGGGTGGAGCAGATCACCGAAGGACCGCGCCATGCGCGCATCCGTCTCGATCAGGCACCGCTGCACCTCGAGAAGGTCGTCAGACGCGGGGCGAAGCACACCCTGTGGATCGGTTGGGCGTTCTTAACGGGCCTCACGTTCGTCGGATACTTCACGCCGATTCGCGCGCTCACCGTGGACGTGTTCACGTTGAACGTCGAACTGGTGTCGGCCGCGTGGATCGTGTTCTTCACGCTTGCCACGTACATCAACGCGGGCTGGATGCGCGAACAGGTGTGCATCTACATGTGTCCGTACGCGCGCTTCCAGTCGGCGATGTTCGACAAGGACACCCTGATCGTCTCGTACGATCCCGCCCGCGGCGAGCCGCGCGGTGCGCGCAAACGTTCCACACGTCCAGAAGGTCTCGGCGATTGCGTCGATTGCCAACTGTGCGTGCAGGTGTGCCCCACGGGCATCGACATCCGCGACGGGCTGCAATATCAATGCATCGGCTGCGCGCATTGCATCGACGCCTGCGACGAAGTGATGAAGAAGGTCGGCTATGCGCCCGGGCTGATCCGGTATACGACGCATCATCAGCTCGAAGGACAACCAACGAAAGTGCTGCGACCGCGTGTGATCGGCTATGCAATCGCGCTGTCGGCGATGTGTATCGCTTTCACCGTGGCGCTGTTCGCGCGTCCGCTCGTCAGCATCAACGTAATTCGCGATCGCGGCGAACTCTTTTACGCGGATCGCGATGCGATCCGCAACGACTACACGCTGAAGATCGTGAACAAGACGCAACAACCGAAAACGCTCTCGCTGACGGTGATTGCAAAGGAAGAGGAGGTGCAGCTGCGCCTCGAAGGACCCGCGAGTGTGGATGCCGCTCCCGGCGAAGTACTCACCGTGCCGGTGACGCTGGCGGTTGCACCGCGCGCGATCGAAGAATCGCCGTTCGAAGTGCGGTTCGAAGTCTGCGACTCGGCGCGCCACTGCGACGCCGAAAAGAGCGACTTCTTCGGACCGCTCTTTGAACACGAGGAGGAAGAGGATTGAACGGCCGGCCGCCGCACGTGCGTCCGTGGTATCGGCAGCTCTGGCCGTGGCTGTTGATTGCGATTCCGCTCGCAGGCGTCTTGACGGCGACAATCACCGCCACTTACGCGTTCTCGCATCCGGATTCCGAGGTGCGCAAAGAGAGCAGGGCGCCGCTCGACAAAACGTCGTGGGAGCAGCGGGAGCCGCATTCGTGAGCGCCGCGCACGCGCTGCAGTTGCCGTTCCGCGACGATCCGGACTTCGTCGGCCTGGTTGCGCACCGCGTCGCGGCAGATCGCTACGAGGTGGATCTCGATGTGGCCGACATGCGCTGCGCGAACTGTGCGGGCCGCATCGAACAGGCGCTTACCGCAATCGACGGCATCGAACGCGTGCGAATCAATCCGGCTCAGCATCGTGTGGTGCTCGACTACGATCCCAATCGTGTGGCGTTGAGCGCGGTGTTCGACGCCGTCTCCGCTGCCGGCTACACGCCGATGTACGTGGCGCGCGAGGTGGACGATCCGCGCGCGCGTGCCGAACGGCGCCGGCAGTTGAAAGGCATCGCGGTTGCGGCACTCGCGATGATGCAGGTGATGATGTTCTCACTGCCGTTGTACGTGGCCGACGTCGATCACATGAGCGCCTACTACGTCCAACTGTTCCGTTGGTCCGCGCTCGTTTTCACCACACCGGTGGTCTTCTACTCGGCGCGGCCCTTTTTCGACAACGCGCTCGCATCGTTCGCCGGTGCGATGGGTCGCGGCTCGACGGGGCTCGCGATGGACGTGCCGGTGGCGCTTGCCATCGGAGTTGCGTTCGTGGCGAGTGCCATCGCAACGGTCGGCGGTGTCGGCGACGTGTACTTCGACTCGATCACGATGTTCGTATTCCTGCTGCTCGGCGCGCGTTTCCTGGAACAACAGGCACGGCGCCGGCTCGGGCGCTTCGATCACTGGCTCGCGCTGCTGCCGGAAACGGCGCGGCGCGAAACGAACGGCGGCGTCGAGACGATTCCACTCGACGCGATTCGCGCCGGCGACCGCATCGTGGTGCCGTCGGGTTCGCGCGTCGCGGTGGACGGCGACGTAGTGGCCGGCAGCACACAAGTGGACGAAGCGACTCTGACAGGCGAATCGCGTCCGGTTGCCAAGGCGATCGGCGCGCGCGTGTTTGCGGGTACGTTGAACGTCGCCCAGCCGATCACCATCGTCGCAACGAAGCGACCCGCGCAGACGCGCGTCGCAGACATTCACCGGCTGGCACAGCGCGCGACGCTCGAGAAACCGCGTGTTGCCGTTCAAGCGGATGTGGTAGCGCGCCATTTTGTCGCGGCGATACTGGCCATCGCGGTAGCGACGTTCGTGTTCTGGCACTTCGCCGATTCGACCAAGGCGCTGCCTGCCGCGATCGCGGTGCTCGTCGTGTCGTGCCCCTGCGCGCTGTCGTTAGCAACGCCGATGGCGATCACCGTCGCAACACTTGCGCTGCGGCGGCGCGGCTTCGTGATCACGCGCGCGCACGTGCTGGAACGGCTGGCGCGGATCAAGCGTGTGATCTTCGACAAGACCGGCACGCTCACCGGTGCGACGCCGGAACTCGTTGCCGTGGAGGCGATGGATGGCGTCGATTCTGCGAGAGCCGTGCGGGTTGCACGGGCACTCGAACACCGCAGCGACCATCCTTTGAGGGCTGCGTTTACGGCGACCGATGTGCCGACGCCCACCGCCACGAACGTGCGCATCGAACGCGGCAAAGGTATCGGCGGTGAAGTCGATGGCGTTGCGTATCGCCTCGGCAACGCCGAGTACTGCCACGCCACATCCCTACCTTTGCATCCCGACCTCACCACGTTCTATCTCGCAACGGTCGACACGCAGGGCCAGCCCTCCGTTGTTGCCGAGTTCGCGGTGCGGATGGCGCTGCGCGATGACGTGGCGGCAACGTTGGCCGCGCTGTCTCGTCTCGGAGTGGAAGCGGAAATCTGCACGGGTGATCGCGCCGAACCCACTCGCGCGCTCGCTCAGAGTCTGGGCATTCCGTTCAGCGCCGACGCCACACCGGAGGCGAAGCTCGCGCACGTGCGTGAACTCACCGAGCGAGGTGTGGATGTTGCGATGGTAGGCGACGGCATCAACGACGTGCCGGGTCTCGCCGCCGCTGCGGTTTCTATTGCACCGGCCGACGGCACTGATCTCGCGCGCGCACACAGCGACGCCGTTCTGCTCGCGCCCGGCATAGGCGCGATTGCGCAGGCGATCGTCGTTGCCCGTGCCGCGCAGCGCATCGTGCGGCAGAACCTGACATGGGCCGCCGCGTACAACCTCGTCGCGATTCCGCTCGCGGTTGCCGGAGCATTGCCGCCGTGGGCGGCTGCCATCGGTATGTCGGCGAGTTCGCTCGGCGTGACGTTGAACGCGTTGCGCCTCGCACACGCTGACAAGCCTGTACAGGTGCGCTCAAAGGCAGAGGCGCGCTGATGGAAATTCTGCTCCTGTTGATTCCGTTGTCTGCGCTGGTCGTCGTCGGTGCGGCGATGGTGTTCTTCAGAGCCGTGGACGCCGGTCAGTTCGACGACCTGGAACGGCAGGGCCAGGCAACGCTGTTCGAAGATTCACGCGCCGAACCCGCGCATTCGTCTCAGGGCGAGAAACCGATTTGATCCGATTCTTGATTCTCTTTTTTGATTAAAGGGGGGAGAACATTCATGAAACCGTACTCGCTGGCCATTCTCGTGCGACCCACGCAGG
>CAZLDA010000323.1:0-5441 GCA_964557875.1 uncultured Pseudomonadales bacterium
ACGGTCGAGGCCGGCGTCGTAGACCGGCGGCAGATCGTCTGGGCCAGGTATGCCGGCAGGCATCACCTGCGGTTGCGACTCCGCCCCCCCTTCGTATCGTTGGAACGAACATTCGAGTGTGAGGATGGCGCCAGCGCTTTGCCGCGCGACCACGCGGCGCGTCGTGAACGAACGGCCGTTGCGCGTGCGGTCTACTTCGTAGCGCACCGGTTCGCTGAATTCGCCCCCGAGAATGAAATACGCGTGCAGCGAGTGCACCACGTGTTCCGCGCGCACGGTTTGGGTGGCCGCCCACAACGCTTGTGCGATGACGAGGCCGCCGTAGATGCGCCCCCACGGGTAATGCGGACTCTCGGCCACATAGGTGTCCGGACCATGCGGCTCGAACGTGAAGACTCGGGACAGATCAAGCGCGGGTTGAGACGACATTGGTGCGACATGGCTGCAATTGGGCGGCGAAGCATACCTGCGGATGCTCCGTTGCCAACCGTCGCTCTCTGAAAGCGATCGAATACATCGCAGGCGACCAATATTCCCTAAACAGTTGTATTTATCCCTCTCGTTATCTATTTTTGAGACCTTTACGTCAGTTTAAGGGCTTTTTATGAGTGCTTACTACGCGATCGACGAAGTCGCCGAGCACCTCAAGCTGCACGTCAAAACTGTTCGGCAGTACGTTCGCGACGGCCGTCTGAAGGCGACGCGCATCGGCAAACAGTATCGAGTCACGGCGGCGGATCTCGAGGCTTTCACGGGCCATGCCGAGCTTCCAGACACGCGCGCCGGCGCGCAGACGCCGGCGCCGGCCCGTCGGACGCCCGACGTATCGAGCATCGTCGAAATCGAAGCGGTCGATCGCGACCTGTCGATGCGCCTCACGAATGCACTGATGGCGGCCGCCAACTCGCCTCGCAAGAGCGACGGTCCGCCGCTACGCATCGAAACCATATACGACGAAGCGCGCAATCGCCTGAAGGTCATCATCGTCGGAGGCATCGACGCGAACGTTTATCTGCTGAAGCTGATCGCCGGCCACTCGGCGTCCAACAAGTTCGGCCATTTGTAGTTCGCGCGACCCACTGACGCATACCAGCCGGCGGTACTGCTATGCGTTCAACCGAACCGTCGCACCGCCGGGCGACGTCACCTCTCCGGCGGCGTTCTTCACGAACAGCTCCAACGTCACGAGCCTTTGGGCCGTATCGATGGCGGTGACACGCCCACCCGACACCAACGTTTCGCCCAGATACGTCGCTTTGCGATTGCTGTAGCTGAAGCGCACCAGCGTACCGTCGTCGGCGAGCCAGTTCGTGACGCATTGTGCGAGCCAGTCGCCCTGTAACGGCCCGTCGATGACGATGGCCGGATGCCGCTCCACCTGCGTCGTGTACGTTTCGTCGTAGTGAATGCGGTGCGGATTCCACACTGCGGCGTTGTACATGAACAGGCTCACGTTGGTCGGCGTGTGGCTGCGCTCGGGCAACGAATCGCCCACTTTCAGATCGGCGATACGCAGCGTCATCGTGCGATGCCCGTTTGAATTTCCTCGAGCACCAGTTCGCCCGCCGCATCGGTGACGCGCAACGAGCGCACCGTGAAGATCAGCGGTCCCTGGCTGCCCTGCTTCTCGTACATGTCCACCACACGCTGCACACCGGTCAAACGATCGCCGGGGCGAATCGGGCGTTGCACCACGAGTTCGGTGCCGCCTGCCATCACGCGTTGCAGCGGCAGCTTCGGGCCGGTGCCGCTACCGCGCGACAAACCATCGGGGCGCAGTTCGCTGATCGGCCGCAGCGCCCCGAACAGGTTGAAGATGAACATCGGTGGCGCCTCGTCGCCGCGCAGGTACTTCGTTTGCGTCTGCTCCGTCGCGATCGCGTATTTCACGATGTCGCGCCGGCTGACTTCGACGTGAATCGGCGCTTCCTCGCGGCCGATCCACGCGCGATGTTCGTCAGTGAGCAGGCTGGACATGGCCCTACAGCATTTCCATGAAGCGCGCGTTGGAGTGCAGATAGGCATCGGGTTTTGGATGCTTGCTCCAGACAGCTCGCCAACCGTCGGAACCGAACGCACGTGCATATTCGCGGTCGCGCGTCGGCCGGTCCGGCCAACGCAGTATCCAGGTGACGTTCGGTTGCCCGTTCGGCGAGACGACGGGATTCGACCCACCGACAACGGGCGGCTCGCCTCCATGCAACCAGAAGCCGACCACGTCCAGATTCGCCGCGAGCCACGGCGCGGCATGTTTACGTGCCCACTCCGCGTACCGATCGAACCATTCGGGGTCGATGGTGTAGTCGCGAATCTCGTATAGATCGTTCGCCATTTTTGCTCCTCACTGAAAACGGGTGAGTGTGCATTCAACTCCCATCGCGACGACAGGGCCAGTCGATCGGTTCAGCGTTGGCTCAAGATCGACCGAGCAGTATCGATCTCAGCAGCGGCGCTACCCCCGAAACGCCAGTGCCATCCAGCATTTCGTCGGCCGCATCGCGTGCGTAGCGGTCGCTGTGCGGCATCGCCACACCGCGTCCCGCCCAACGCAGCATCGACGCGTCGTTCACGCTGTCGCCTATCGCAAGCACCGCGTGCTGTTCGATGCCGAGATCGTGCGCGAGCAGCGCAAGCGCGTTGCCTTTGCTCGCTTCACGCGAATGTGCAGCGGTAACGGACGGGAAGTCCAACAGATTTATCCGGTCGCCGTAGAGGCTCTCGAGATGACGATGAACGCCGCTGGCATGCTCGGGTGTGCTGATGATGTCTATGCCGGTGGGTACGACGCCCGCACGGTGCGCATCGGAGCGATACTCCGGTATGACGCCCGATACACGACCGTATTCCTCCGATGCATCGTTATGACGCGAGACGAGGTAACGCACCGCGTCGAACCACGCGTACGGCCAGTCGTGTTGTAGCGCGTACGCCACGATTTGATCCGCGATGTCGGCATCGATTGCAAACCGGTGCAACAGGCTGCCGTCCATACGGTGGATGCTGGCGCCCTGCTGACAGATCAACGGGCCGTTCAGGCCCAGGTGACGCGCAATGCGAGCGGTGCCGGGATACATGCGGCCGCTCGCCAACACCACGGTAACGCCGCCCTTCACCACCCGTTTGATCGCATCCGTTATTTCCGCGTCGGGCACCGGCTTATGCCCCGCACCCGGCGGAATCAGCGTGCCGTCGATGTCGAGCGCGACGAGTTTCGTGTCCTGCATGCGGTCAACCTACACGGGATAGACGATCGTATTCGGCACGAGCACCGAATCGTACACGCAGCGCTTCTCCACGAATTCGAGCGCGCCATCGTTACGTCGTCGCAGCACGTCGATGTAGCGCCCCACGCAGAGGATGCGCGGCAATTCGTCAGGCAAGACTTCCAACACGCTGAAGTGCGCGATCGCGTCGATGCGCGCGCCGTCTGTCGCCGTTACGCGAACGTTGGTGACATGGTGCCGCAGGTAACGCGGCTCGTGCATGATCGTTTCGGTAGCTGCGCGAATCCGATCCACCAGCATGCCACGGCTCTCGCAACGAATGATCGCGAGCGGCAGACCGCGGTCGTAGTTGTCGCGTGGAATCACCAGATACAGACACTCCTCCGCAAACAGATCGGGCCAGTCGCGCAACGGACCGTCGTCGAGTAACGACGCATAGCGGGAGTAGAGCTCCTCGAGGTCGAACTGCAGCGCAACGTCCACGGTCATGTCAGAAGCCCATCACCGAACGATAGTGCGAGTAGAACGCACGCAACGCCGTCTCGGTGACCATGTGCTGCGTGTCCTTTGAATCACGCCCGCCCATCAGCAACACACCCGCGTCCTCCGGATGGCGAATCACACCGTCCTGCGTCAGCTTGATCACTTCGCTGTCGTCGCCCGAGACGAGTCCGGCAGCGCTCATGAGGTTCGCCTGGCGCAGGCGGCGGCGCGTCATCGCCTCGTCTTCGCCGGCATAACCGAAGAAAGTCCAGTGCAGTTCGAACGAATTCGGATCGCGCGGCTGGATCTGCCGCAACGCGAGCGTATTCGACTGCTGCTGCACGATCAGATTCGGCCAGATCGTCTGCATCACCACGGTTGCGTCGTCGGGAAATTCCTTCACCGGATCGAGCAGGCGCTTGTCCTGCAGCACGAAATCCTCACGCAGGTTCGAGATGTCGCGCGTGGCGGCGCTCGCCTTCGCTTCGCCGCGTTGCGATATCAGCAGCGCGTGCCGCCCCGTGGGGTCCATTCGCACCTGCGATTTCTGGTCGGCCCGGAACAGCCCGAACGTGACGAGAAAGACGTGCAGCAGCGAGGCGTGGTACGGGTCTTTGATGTTCTCGAACATCAGCTTCCAGTTGCCGGGAATGAGCTGCCGCGAATACCCCAACAGTTTCAGTGGGCGGCCGTCGAACACGCGGTCGAAGTACTGCGTGTTGACCTCGCCGAGGTACGCGGGCAACGACGGCAGGTCGTGCCGGAACGACGCGAAGATGACGCCGTGCCGCGCGAGGATGGCCAGCCGAGGCAACGCGTAGTCCGTTCGCTCGAAATCCTCCGGCATGCCGCCGAGCTGGTTCACGCCTTTGATGAAGGGCACACCGCGCAACGCGCCCGTCGCGTCGTAGGACCACTGGTGATACGGACAGACGAAGAAGCGCGTGTTGCCGAACTCGTGCCGGCACAACTTCACGCCGCGGTGCGCGCAACGATTCACGAAGCCGCGCAGGTCGCCGTTCTCGTCGCGCGTGATCACCACCGAACGATCACCGATGCGGGTCACCTTGTAATCGCCGGGATTCGGAATCTCGATCTCGAGGCCGACGTACGCCCAACCTGCGCCCGCGAAAATCCGGTCCATTTCCATTCGGAAAATCGCGGGGTCGGAGTAGATCTGGTACGGAATTCGCGTGTTGCCGCCCTCGGGCCACACCAGATTCGAAGCATGAGTCATTGGGCTGCCTGATTGACGCGATATGGGTCGAACGATAATACTTTTATGCCAAAGCTTTTCAAAGACGCCGAATTTCGAGGTCCATCTGATGAATCGACCCGACGTTTTGATCGTGGATGGCGCACCGCCGCCGCACTGCGATCCCGAGCGCGCGAAGCCGGCGCGGGATTGGCCACCGGTATTGATCAAACGCGCCGACATAGACCGCGAGATCGAACGGCTCGCCGATCTGCCGCGGCCGGCGAACGGACGTCGCAGCGCGCTGTTCGTGCATCCAAACGCACCGGATCCGGGCCGCGGCCTCACGCCCGGAGTACAGGTTGCGCTCGAGGTGCTGAAGCCGGGCGAACAGACCGTGCCGATCCGCCACAACTCCACGCAGGTGAACTTCTGCATTCGCGGCGCCGGTAAAACGCTGGTAGCCGACCGTGAAATCGTGTTCAAGCAATACGACGTCTGGAATCACCCTTCGTACGCCACCTATCGGCACATCAACG
>CAZLDA010000324.1:0-5400 GCA_964557875.1 uncultured Pseudomonadales bacterium
CGATGGAATGCCGGGCGGCAGTTGGTGAAACGCCTGCTTGTCGATCGTGAAGATAGCCATCTGTGGTGTGCCGTAGAGCGACGGATCGTCCATGGTGCCGACTTTGACTATTGCGGCGCCCGGCAAACCCGCGGTTCGCGTCGTCAGATGCGTGCCGCACTCGGCGCAGAATTCGCGCGTCACCCCGTTCGGCAGGTCTGCCCGCTTGAACTTCTTCGGAGCACCCTTCGTATATTTGAAACCGCTTTCCGGCATCGCGAGGAATACGTTCGGACTTCCGCCGGTAACGTACTGACACTCTCGACAATGGCATTGCGCTTTGAACACCGGCTCGCCTTCCGACTGATACCGAACCGCTTTGCAGTAACAACCGCCCTCGAATTTCATTCTGCTGACTCTCCGTAGATTCTCTGTTTCGCCGTTTGATGCTTGCCCCATCCGTGCCGATGATCGCACACTCTCGCGCATGCGAGTGGCCACCTGGAACATCAACGGACTGCGTGCCCGTCTGGATTACTTGCGCTTCTGGTTACAGGCGCGCAAGCCCGACGTGGTCGGCCTGCAGGAACTGAAAATCACGGACGAGGAATTTCCAACGGAGTTCTTCTCCGACCTCGGCTATCACGTGACCACCTACGGGCAGAAGGCGTGGAACGGCGTCGCGGTGCTGAGCCTGCGTCCTGCGGAAATTCTCGAGCGCGGCTTGCCGGGCGAGGAAGAGTTCGGCGCGCGGCTGTTGCGCGTGAAGGTCGACGACCTGCAGTTCACCACCGTTTACTGTCCCAACGGCAAAGATCTCGGCCACGACGATTTTCCGAAGAAGCTCGCGTGGTTCGATTCGTTGCTGCGCTATTGGGCTACGCAAGACCGCAACGCACCGGCTGTGTTGTGTGGCGATTTCAACCTGGTACCCACCGCGCTCGACACGTGGCTCACCGGCGACACCGACGATCTGATCTTTCACACGAAAGCCGAACGCGATAGATATGCGGCGCTGCTCGACATGGGACTCACCGATCTGTTCCGGCATCGGCATCCCGAAAAGAAAGCGTTCTCCTGGTGGGACTACCGCGCCGGCGCTTTCCACAAGGGGCATGGTCTGCGTATCGACATGGTGCTGGGCACCGCAGCGGTGGTGCAGCGCGTCAAGGAAGTGGAGATCGATCGCGACTACCGCAAGAAAGTCGAAGGCTTCATCGCCTCCGATCACGCGCCGGTGTTTGCCGACCTCGACTGATTGTTCGATCCACGTCTCCGGTCAGGCGCCCCGCGAACCGGAACTCGGATGATGGTACTCACCTTTCTTCAACACCTTGTCGCTGCGTCGCGTCTTGTCGAGCGCGGCCACGGGATCTGCGTCCGGCGCGAGGTTCTCAACCTTCGTGCGCGCCTCGATGCGGCCGTTTGCGAACGACAGTGCCTGCGCCGATAGATAACCGCCGGTGCCTGCGGAACGCACGATCACGATGATCTCGTCGCGTTTGTCGCCGTCGATATCGGCCAGGCGAACGTCTTCGATCGTGCCGTCGCGCGTCAGAAGCAAGCCCGATTCGTAGAGGACGGTCTCGTTCTGAGCCGCGCCGGCGGCGTACAACCGAACCGTGTAGCTGCCGATCGAACGCGCCTCGAAGTCGCCCTCCGCAACGATTGCGGTCTGGTTATCGGGCAGTGCGATCCGCTTCACGTAGCGCACGCCCGTCTCCGAGGGATCCGCCGCCGCAGTTGCCGCAACGCCGCTCAACACCAACAACCCGACCCACACGCCTCGTTTCATGCCGCTACTCCTCCGCCTCTTCGTCGTCACGCAATTCGTCCTCGGTCGGGCGTTCGAACCACGACGCCCACAGGTCCAGATACTTCTCTTCGATTGCAAACGTGCCGGGCGGCAGGTTCGCGTTGCGCGCGGAAAGCCGCCTCCACTGCTCTTCGCGCGTGATATCGAGAAACCGAACGACGGTGCGGGCGCCGAGCGCTTTCGCGCGCGCCCGATAGTCGTCGCGTTCGGAACGGCTCCACACACCCCAATCGATCACGACATCGACGCCCCGTCGCAGCGCCGCAGCGGCAACCTGCCACTGCAACGCTTCGACGGCGCTGCGCTGTTCGCTCGGCGCGCCCTTCACTTCAGGCAGTTCGGGTAGAGGACCGAACAGTTCGTACAACCACTCATCCGCGTTGAGCCGAAGCGCCGGCCGCTCCTGCTCGATCTGTTTCGCGAGCGTCGTTTTGCCCGAGCCCGGCAATCCGCACGTGAGGAACAGCGTCGCCATTCCGGCAACATTACCCGGCGCGGGCGCGTTTGCGTTCTTCGCGTTCCGCTCGCACCGCCACCATTACTTCACCTGGATCAATCGAGCGCGCCGCCACTGCGATTTCTCGATCGAGCTTCGGACCGTTCACCCGATACGCATTGCCGGCGGCGTCACGCAGGAAGAAGTACTCGTCGACCATCTGACGGCGGAAGGACACGTGGTCCATCGTAATCGGCGAAGTGAACCGTTCCAGCCACGCCTGCAATGTCTCGTTCACTTCGTCTTCGCGATACACGCGTGTGGGGTCGAATCGTGCACTGGCGAGTGCAAGCAACACCGTTTGGTCGCCGCGTTTTTTCGGCAACAGTGCGAGAGGACCGGCATTCACGAGCCGCTTCACCACGCTCAGCACGTCTTCGTAACTCAGTGCCTCCATCTGCGCCGTCCTCCTATCGCTCATCGCACCCGACGTCTCACTATGGGTCGATGCGGCTTGCGACGCGCGACCTCTTCGAATCCGGCCGCGTCGTACATCGACTTCGAACCGAACCACATGGAATCGTCGCGGCCGCGTTCGCTCTTGTCCACCGGATACGCTTCGAGCAGGCGCGCCCCGCGCTTCTTCGCGTATGCAATCGCGCCGCGAAGCAGTTCGTGCGCGACGCCCTGGCCGCGAAACTCCCCCGGCACCACGAAGCAGATGATCGACCACACCGGCTTGTCGTCCACCGGCTTCATTACCTGCGAGCGCTGCAATTTCGCATAGTGTTCGCGCGGACCCAGCGAAACCCATCCGACGGGCGTCTTGCCCCGGTATCCGATCAGGCCCGGCGGTTCATCCGTATCGGCGAGTTGTTTGAGCGCGATGCGATTGGCGTTCGCGCGCGTCATGCCGGCAGGCACGGGCACTTCGCCGCTACGCCTGTAGAACATGCACCAGCAGCCGCGCGCGATGGAACATCCCTTCGACTTGAAGATCGATTCGAGATCGTCCCAGCGCTCTGGCGTAAGCGGTCGAACGGTCAATTTCATTCTGATTCACCTGCTGGGTCGCCAACCAACGCGATATGGCGCGCATGTTGCCACCACAGCTCGATCGGAATCGAGTCGAAACCCGATCGAACTCAAATGCCACCGGCACTCGAACCGGGTAACATCCGCCGCCGTTCAAAGGAGAGATGGATGAAGACGCTGGTATTGACGCTTTCCCTGACGATCGTCTGCGCTGGAACGTATGCTGCGGAGCCCGGCGGCATCATGGTCGGCGCTCCGCCACCCGCCGCGCAACAGGTGACGCTCGAGAACTGGCTGACGCCGCAGTTCAACGCGTGGTCGTTCCAGCACGTCGAATCGATCATGCCAACCACCACAGTCGACCGCGGCACCGGTGCAGTTAGTGCGCTCGACGCGCAGCCTTACGATCTCGGCAAGTTCGAATTCGCCGATCCCACCGGTAGGAAACGCAACGTCGCACAATTCCTCAGCGACCAGCACATCGACGCTCTGGTGCTGTGGTCGAACGGCAAGCTGCGCTACGAGGTGTACCGCAACGGTGAAACCGCGCGCACGCGCCATCTGATGATGTCGGTGACGAAGTCGTTCACCGGCCTGGTGGCAGAACTGCTGATCGCCGAAGGCAAGCTCGACGAAACGAAGTTGGTTACCGACTACATACCCGAGCTGAAAGGCAGCGCATGGGAAGGTGCAACGCTTCGCGAACTGCTCAACATGGAGATCGGCATCGACTTCACCGAGATCTACGACGATCCCAATTCGTCGATCTATCAGTTCAGCTACGCCGCGGGATTCCGGCCCGTTCCCGCCGGCGTCAGAGCATACCCGTCGCTGTATGAGTTCCTGCCGTCGCTGCGCAAGAAGGGCGAGCACGGCAAAGACTTCCACTACGTCACCGCGAATTCCGAGGTGCTCGGTTGGGTTGTAGAAAAGGTCACCGGCAGTGGCTTCGCCCGCTCCTTCGAACAGCGGATCTACAGCAAGATCGGTGCCGAACGCGACGCGTTCTACGCCACCGATCCGCACGGCAAGGCCATTGCAGGGGGCGGGCTCAGCGTGACTGCACGCGATGCGTTGCGGTTGGCGGTGATGATGTCGCGCGAAGGCAAGTTCAACGGCCAACAGATCGTCCCCGCCGCGGTAGTTGCGAAGATCGCGGCGGGCAGCACGCCGCGGCCGAGTCTCTGGGGCAACGAGAGCGGCGGAAAGGACCACTCGTACATGTCGCAGTGGTACATCAACCATTCGAACGGCGTCGTGTCCGCTGCCGGCATTCACGGTCAGACGATCTATTTCCTGCCGAAAAGCGACATCGCAATGGTCACACAATCGTCGTATCCGGATGCGGACGGTGCGTTCTTCGGCGTACTCGACACGTTCTTCGCCGCCGCTGCGAAAGAGCTGAAAGGCAAACCGTAGCGGGTCGTCAGCCGACACCCATGAAGCGCAGCAGCATTTCGAGTTGCGCTTCGAGCATCGGTACGCCGGTGTGAATCGCGCGGCCGCGTTGCCGCGCGATTTCGAGCAACCGCGTCATTTCCGGCGCGACCACGCACTCGGCCACCAGCGCGCTTCGCCCGATCACGGCTTCGTCGAAGGGCAACGCGTCGCCCGGTTGCATGCCGAGCGATGTGCCGTTCACGGCGAGGTCGATGCGCGGCATCGAAGCCGGCTGGGTACCGACGCGCACCGAAGGGAACGCTGCACCGACGCGCCGTGCCAGCTCCTCCGCTTTTGCCTGCGTTCGATTGACGATGCACAGCGAATTCGCGCCGTGTTTCGCGAGTGCAAACGCCACCGCCGAGGCTGCGCCGCCTGCACCCGCCAGCAGGCAATGCGCACCGTCGACGCGATGCCCCTCGCGAACGAGTCCACCGACGAAGCCTTCACCGTCCAGAATCGTGCCGACGAGTTCGCCGTTCGCACGCCGGTGGATCACGTTGACGGCACCGACCAACCTCGCTTCCGGCGTCAGTTCGTCGAGCATTTGCACGATGGCCGTCTTGTGCGGCATCGAAACGATGGCGCCGCCGAAACTCCGCAAGTGACGCAGCGCGGAGACGAACTCGGCAAGTCCGCCGGCCGCGACGTTCATCGGCGCAAGCACGTATTCATCGGATCGGCCCCATCGCTG
>CAZLDA010000325.1:0-5383 GCA_964557875.1 uncultured Pseudomonadales bacterium
ACCGGGCCACGAGGACTTCTCGGAAGACACCTACCGCACGCTGACGGCGGTGGACTCCGCATTGATGGTGATCGACGCGGCCAAAGGCGTGGAACCGCGCACCATCAAGCTGATGGAAGTGTGCCGGCTGCGTGATACGCCGATCCTCACGTTCATCAACAAGCTCGACCGCGAGATCCGCGACCCGATCGCGTTGCTCGACGAAATCGAGAACGTACTCGGCATCCAGTGTGCGCCCATGACGTGGCCGATCGGGTCCGGCCGCTACTTCCGCGGCGTCTACGAGTTCGAACGCGACCGCATCCACTGCTACGCGACAGGGCATGGCCACCATCTGCATGTGTTCGAGACGATCGATGGGCTCGATAGTCCCAAGGCGCGCGAGTTCCTGGGCGGCGACTACGCAGCGTTCATCGAGCAGATCGACCTGGTGCGCATCGCCGGCCACACGTTCGACCGCGAGCGATATCTGAAAGGCGAAGTGACTCCGGTGTTCTTCGGCACGGCGCTCGGCAACTTCGGCGTGGCGCACATGCTTGATTGCTTTGTCGAGAACGCACCCCAGCCGCAACCCCGCGCCACCCACGAACGTGTCGTGAATCCTGACGAGGAGGCGTTCACCGGCTTCGTCTTCAAAATTCAGGCGAACATGGACCCGAAGCATCGCGACCGGATCGCGTTCCTGCGTATCTGTTCGGGGCGATATCGGCAGGGTATGCGGATGCGCCACGTCCGCATCGGCAAAGACGTCAAAGTCTCCGACGCGGTCACCTTCATGGCCGGCGAGCGGATGCATGCCGAAGAAGCTTTTGCCGGGGACATCATCGGGCTTCACAACCACGGCGCTGTTCAGATTGGCGACACATTCACCGAGGGTGAGAATTTGCGTTTCGTCGGCGTGCCGAACTTCGCACCGGAACTGTTTCGGCGCGTCCGCGTCCGAGATCCCTTGAAGACGAAGCAGCTCGACAAAGGGCTGACGCAGCTCGCAGAAGAAGGTGCAACACAAGTCTTCAAGCCCTTGACTCGCAACGAATTGATCGTGGGCGCCGTCGGAGCTTTGCAGTTCGATCTGGTGGCTTTCCGGCTGAATGACGAATACAAAGCCGACTGCATCTACGATGACGCGAATGTGTACACGGCGCGATGGGTGTATTCGGACGACGACCGGAAGCTGGAAGAATTCCGCCGCAAGCAGGCCGACAACCTGGCCATCGACGGCGGCGGATATCTCGCCTACCTCGCGACGTCCCGCGCGAACCTGACGTTGACGGTCGAGCGCTGGCCGGACCTGCGCTTCGTCGCGACCAGGGAGCACTGAGCTGCCACGCCAACTACGCCGCAATGGCGGCCGATCAAATTGAACTAGAATCAACCCTATATCGGTCGAGACACAGTCGATGAGCGCGATTCTGGTGGTGGACGACGATCCGCAGGTGCTGGAAGTGGTGGGCGAAATGCTCCGGCTCGAAGGTTACGACGTCGCCACTGCCGCCGACGGTCGCGAAGCACTTGCAAAATTTCGTAGCCGAGAGTTCGATCTGGTCATTACCGACCTGATCATGCCGGAGAAAGAGGGTCTCGAGACGATCGTCGAAATGAGGCAGCTCCGCAAAACCGTACCTCTCGTCGCCATGTCCGGCGGCGGCCGGATCGGTCCGATGGACTATCTCGAAACGGCGCGCACCATCGGCGCCGTTGCGACGCTGGCCAAGCCGTTCGCGCGCAGCGAATTGATTTCACTCGTCAGCAATCTGCTGTCCGAGGCGGAGTCCTGACGGCGACCGAACACACGCTGCTTGATCGCTATCTCGCGAACGCCGATCGCGATGAGCTGGATGCCGCCTTGCTGGTCGCAAGAACGCTCGAACCCGCGGTCAATGAAGGCGATGTCCGTAACGCGCTCTCTGATCTCAGCAATCGTTTATCGGCGCGATTCGCGCAACAACCGGCGCCGCAAACGCTTGCCGACTTCCTTCGCGAAGAAGGTTTCAAGGCGACCGACAATCTGCAAAGCCTCGAAGCAAGCCGCATCGACAAAGTGCTGAGTTCGCACCGCGGCATTCCGATCACTCTCAGCATTCCGTATTTGATGGTAGGGCGCGCGCTCGGGATGACCACGCAGGGCATCAACTTTCCCGGTCACTTTCTGCTCAGTGCCAACGGAGTGCTGATCGACCCGCTCACCGCGGACCTGTTGAGCAACAGCGATGTCGAGCGCTGGTTGACGGATGCGAACCTGACGCACCTTGGACCGAACGCGCTGGCGCCCGCGTCCCCCGACGACATGGCCGTACGCATGTTCAACAATCTGAAGGCGATTTACGCGGCGCGCGGGGATTTCGTCGAGGCGCTTTCGTTGATCGACAACCAGATGCCACTGGTCAGCGACACTGGACCGCTGCATCTGGAACGTGCCGAGTTGTGGTTCCGGTTAGGCGACGCGGCCGCGGCTGCCGCGGTGTTGCAGGAAGCGCGCGGAATTCTCGCCGGAACGCGCTGGGAGCCGGAGATCGACAAGCGGTTGAAGCGTCTCGGTGGACAGCCGCGCTCTACCATTCACTAAGACCGCATCTCCGGGTACGGATCGTCGACGTCGAGTTCGATCGGCAGCGCGTATCCGGGGACGCTGATGTGCGTGTCGGTGATCGTCAGATCCGATGCCTCGAGCACCCCTTCACCGAACTGGTAGATCGGCGCCACTTCGCCGCGACTCATTCGGACGTCGTAGTCGTCGATCTGCCGGCGGATGCCTTCGTGCTTCCGCTCGTGAGCCTTGAGCGCCGCGGCACCGTGCTTTTGCGCGAGCATTTTGCGGGTGACGGTGGGTGAGAGGATCAATGCGGTAGCGTTGTTGCCGCCAAAACCCTTCGAATTGATGAACGCGCCGTCCATCTTCGTCGGGTCGATTTCGACGTGCTTCATCGAGAACCGCAGGTGTTCGCGGTGCACATCGTCGGCGATGTGGTCGATGGTAGTGATTCCGGGGATCCAGCCGTGGTGCCAGGCGCCGACAATCGCCGCCAGCTGATCACCACCCGCCGGCGCCAGCGAATGGCCGACGTATGCCTTTACGGCGCCCACCAACCAGTCTTCGATGCCGAACACGCCGGCAAGCGCGCTCATGATGTGCGATTCGGTGACACGGTTCTGCGGCGTGCTGGTGCCGTGCGCCTGGAAATACGTGCGCCGCTGCAATCCTTCGTCGCCGATCAATCGCCGCGCCAACGCCATCGCTTTGGCGACGGTCACGTAGTTGCCGATACCCGGTCCGGGAATGGATTTTTTGTAGCCGTCAGAGTTGACGTAAACGTTTGCCACTGAGCCGTGGATCGTGAGGCCAAGCTCGAGGGCGAGCGCGTCGTCCATCAGCACGGTGTACACGGCGGCCTCGGACAGGGTGAAGCCGCAGTTGTCGGAGAACGGCCGGCACGCGCGGCGATTATCCGCGGCGTCGGTACGGCCATCGAGCTGCATCAGCGCTTCGTCTTCGGCCAGCGCACCCATGGTGCGATAACCCTCGATGATTTCCGGCGTGATTGGCGCCTCGGAGTTGCCGACCATCACGACGCGACGCCGACCGCTCTGAATGTCCTCCACACCCTGACGGAGGTTGTACAGAAACGTCGCGCACGCACCGATGGTTGCCCCCGTGGCGCCGAGGCTGCCGAGAACATACGCGTTGATGAAGTCGGCAGGCATTTCGCACAAGCCGAGCGGCAATTGCTTCGAGGTGACGCGTTTGCCCATCAGGCCCGATTGCATCATGCCGCCGGTGCCGTCGAAGTCGAGCTGGCCCATCGCGCTGCCGGAATACACGGCAAACTGGTCCGGCTGGACGCTCTGCCGCAGCACGTCCCAATCGATTCCCAACGACCGCACCGCGTCGGACGCGCCGAAGATCGTCAACGCGAGGCCGCGCGGGTGGTTGCGCGACTGATACAGACGGTTGGGATCAAAGCCGGTGGGAACCTGGCCGGCGGAGGTCACGCGCGAGCCGCGCATGTCTTCCATCAGTGCGTGCAGCTTGCCCGGCACCGTGACCAGAACGTCTTTTTCGCCGTCGGCGGTGATCTGCCAATCGCTCGGCACCCGATCCGGCAGCTGCCGGCGCTGCATCTTGAACCCCAGCGACTCACCGGTGGGGCTCAACGTGACGTTGCGTTGCCACGGAATGGCGGCCGTGTCGAAGCACTCGATTTTCCGGACCAGGGTGTGCGCGTTGATGTAATCGCGCGTGGTCGCGTCGTCGGTGTACTTGTGGATGTTCATCAGCCCGGCGAGGCTGCGGTAGGTGGACGCGGCCACGGCGCCGGGGAGGGCGTCGATGACCATACGACGGTACGCGTGATGTAACGACAACCGGCCGGCGGCATTGATGCCGCCGAGCCCGACGATTACGGGAAGTCTGGACACGTCTTATGTTCACCCGGCAGAAGCGAGCCGCCGATTGTAGGGAAACTCCGACTAATACTCACCCCTGCGCGGACGCCGCCTGACAGGCGGTTATCCTACTAAATGGCTTCCAGGGCGATCGCGGTCGCTTCGCCGCCGCCGATGCACAACGACGCGATGCCGCGCCGCGCGCCGCGCTGCTTCAGGGCATGCGCGAGCGTCACGATCAAGCGGCTTCCGGTCGAGCCGATCGGGTGGCCCTGCGCACACGCGCCGCCGAAGATGTTGACGCGGTCATCAGGCAAGCCGAGTTCGCGCATGGCGATCATGGTCACCATCGCAAACGCTTCGTTGATTTCGAAGAGGTCCACGTCGTCGGCTTTCCAGCCGAGTTTCGCCAGCAGCGCTTCTATGGCGCCGACGGGCGCCACGGTGAACTCGGCCGGATGGCGTGAATGCGTGGCATGACCGACGACGTGTGCAAGGGGAGAGAGTTGGTGTTCGCGCACCGCCGCATCGGTCGCGAGCAGCAACGCAGAGGCGCCGTCGGATATCGAACTCGAATTCGCGGCGGTGATGGTGCCGTTGTCGCGGAACGCGGGCTTCAGCGTGGGAATGCGCTCGATGCGCGCGCGTCGCGGCTGTTCGTCTTCGGCGATCGTCGCATCGCCGATCGTCATGGGCGCAATTTCGTGCGCGAGTTCGCCGCTGCCTGTCGCCGCGCGCGCGCGTTCGACCGAGCGAGTTGCGAATGCGTCCATCTCCTCGCGCGTAATCTGGTATCGGTCGGCCGTATCCTGCGCGAACGTGCCCATCGAGCGACCGGTCTCCGCATCCTCCAGACCGTCGAGGAACATCGCGTCCTTGATCTGGTCGTGCCCCATGCGCAGGCCCTGGCGCGCTTTTGCGAGCAGATAAGGCGCGTTCGTCATACTCTCCATGCCGCCGGCGATCACCACGCTTGCGCTGCCTGCACGCAGTAGATCGG
>CAZLDA010000326.1:0-5372 GCA_964557875.1 uncultured Pseudomonadales bacterium
TGGTTTCGTTGTTGCACATCTCGAGAAAGCCGCGCAGCGCTTCGCGTTGCTGCTGCGCTTCGGGCGTATTGGCCGACGCCAGCAATTCTTCACGGGTTGCGACGTTGCGTTGGCCGCCGATGTCCATGGCTCCGAACAGCGCCTTGATGCGGGGGTCGATTCTCGGGTCTTCGGTAATCCGGGTATTGGCCATAGTGCGTCTCGGTTTTGAATTGCGGCAGCCATCTTCCATGAAAGTGCGCATCGTTCCAAATCGACGCTCAACCGTGCTCGCGACGGTGCGCCCTGATAGGCTATCGCGCCATCGATTTCACCAAGCCGTCGCATTTTTGAATCAGGTATCACCTCGCGAAACGGCGCGCGCATGCGCGATCGACGTCGAGCATCTCGTCAAACGCTTCCCGAATCAGTCTCGCGACGTCATTCACCGAATGTCGTTCACGGTGCCGCAGCGTCAGTGCGTTTCGTTACTCGGTCCTTCAGGCTGCGGCAAGACGACATTGCTGCGTCTGTTGATGGGTATCGAACAACCAAGCGAGGGTCGCGTGTCGATCGATGCCAGCCTTGCGGGCCACTTGTCGTACGTTTTTCAGGAGCCGCGCCTCGTGCCATGGCGGACGAGCTTCGAGAACGTCAGGTTGCCGCTGGAACTCAGTGGCGCGGCATCCGGCGAAACGCCTGACGAGATCGAGGCGCTGCTCAGCTTGCTGGGGTTGGGCGAGCGCGTGTCGAATTTCCCGAAAGAACTGAGCGGCGGCATGCAGATGCGCGTGTCGCTGGCGCGCGCCTTGATCACCAAACCGAAGGTCCTGCTGCTCGACGAGCCGTTCGCCGCGCTGGATGAGCGGACGCGGTTTCGTTTGCAGGATCTGTTGCTCGATCTGCGCGCGCGACTGGACCTCCAGTATGTCTTTGTCACGCACTCGATCTCCGAAGCCGTGTACCTCGGCGATCGTGTGTTGCTGATGGACCGCACCGGCCGGATCGACACCGACCAGACCATCGAATTTGAGGGGCGCGGCCAGTCGCTGAAGTTGACGCCCGCATTCAACGAACACGTCAGTGCGTTCGCGCGACGTTTTACCGAACTGGAGGCAGCATGATTGCAACGCTGCGCGATCGCCTGCCGGCGTGGATCTTCCTGTTCGGGTTGCTCGCGGTGTGGGAGACGATTGTGCGAAGCGGATGGGTTGCGTCTTATCTGCTGCCTGCGCCAAGCGATGTTTATGCGACCACGCGCGAACTGTGGCCTGAAATCTGGTCCGCCACGCTCTCGACCCTTAGCTCGATCGTGTGGGGGCTGGGCGCGAGTTTCACTCTCGGCGTAACACTGGCGATCAGCTTCTTCGCCGTGCCGATCCTGCGTCGCGCGATTCTGCCGTTCTGCGTGTTCTTTCAAACCGTGCCGATCATCGCAATCGCGCCGCTGCTGGTGATCTGGTTCGGGTTTGGTGAAACGACGGTGAGAGCCTCTGCGTTCATCGTGTCGCTGTTCCCGATTCTCGCGAACACGCTGACAGGACTCGAAGAGACGGACCCCCTGTTGCGCGAGATGTTCGCGCTCCATCGGCCGTCGAAGTGGAAGATGATCACCAAGCTGCAGATCCCATCGGCAATTCCGTACATTCTCACGGGGCTGCGCATTTCCGTCGGGCTTGCGACGATCGGCGCGATTGTCGGTGAGTTCATTGCCGGGGGCGGTTTGGGCAGCCTCATCGATTCAGCGCGTACACAACAGCGCGTCGACCTGGTATTCAGCGGCGTGATGGCGTCCAGTGTGCTGGCGCTGCTGCTGGTTCTATCGATCGACCTGATCAGCGGCCTGCTGTTGCGGCGGCGGCCCTACACGAGGAGTGCATGATGCTTCGAAGGATTCTGGCGGCGCTGACGATGTTGCTGTGCTGCGCGGCAAACGCCGATCAGGTGCAGATTGCGCTCAACTGGAAGGCCGAGCCGCAATTCGGCGGGTTCTATGCGGCGCAGGTGCTTGGTCTTTACGCGAAGAACAACCTCGATGTGGCGATCATCGAAGGTGGTTCCGGAACGCCGACGATTCAGGTGCTCGGTGCAGGCAAAGTCGACTATGCGATCGTTTCGGCCGACGAGGTGGTAATCGCGCACGACCGCGGCGCGAAGAACATCGTCGCGCTGTTTGCCACGTTTCAGACGAATCCGCAGGCAATCATGGCGCACGCGGCACGCGGCTTTCGCTCGGTTGAAGACGTGCTGAAGTCGGATGGAACGCTGCTGTGGCAGTCGGGCTTGCCGTATGCGCAATTCCTCTCGAGGAAGTACTCGCCCATCAAAGTGCGAACGGCGCCGTATCTCGGCGGCATCGGGAATTTTCAGAATGATCCGCTGCTGTCGCAACAGTGCTTCGTCACGAGCGAGCCGCTTGCGGCGGCGCGCGCGGGTTTGAAGGTCACCACGTTTCTGGTTGCCGACTCCGGCTACAACCCATACACCACGGTGCTCGTCACGACGCGCGAGCATTTGCAGCGTCAGTCGGCCGAGGTGCAACGCCTGGTCGCGACCGTGCGAAGTGGTTGGGAAGCGTATCTCGCCGATCCCACCGCGACGAACGCCGAGATGGCACAGATCAACAAGGCCATGGATGCGCAGACGTTCAGCGAGAGCGCGCGAGCACAAGCTCCGTTGATCAAGACCACTGATACGCAGCAGATCGGTGAGATGACGCCGGAGCGCTGGCAGACGCTGGTGGATCAGCTCGTTGAGCTGAAGATTGTTCGCGGGTCCTTGGTCACGAAGAACCTGTATTTCGACCGCTGAGTCCGGTGAACGCGCCCGGCTTCAGGTGCGGGGCCGGGGCGTGCGCGGCTTCTTGGGTTGGCGCGGCGGTGCTTCCGCTTTGTGCTCCGCCGAACGCGGGCGTTTGCGGGCCGGGGCTTCTGTCGTCGCGTCGCCCTTCGTGATGCTGTTCTTCAGATACTCCATCAGATCGACGATTTTCGCGTCGACGGCGTCCTCGTGCGGCGTGACCGCTGCGGCGACGACATCTTTCCCGGCATTCCGCTTCTTTTCGATCAATTCGAGTAAACGACGCGTGTGCGTGTCTTCGAGGTCGGCCGGGTCGAGCGAGGGCGCGCGTAGTTCCTCAATGCGACGTTCGAATGCCTCCACTGCCGGTGCGTCGGCCGCGGCCGAGTTGTCGATTTCGATTTCCGCGATGCTGCGCAACTCGTCATCGAAACGCAGTGTCTCGGCACGCAGCAGGCCCGCGCGCGCGATGATGGCGACGAGGTATTGCTTGCCGCGCATCACGAACGTGGCCATACCGGCGCGGCCCCGCTCCTCCATGGTGGCTGCCAGCAGGCGATAGGCTTTCAGCGCCCGCTTGTTGGGGATCAAGAAGTAGCCGTGTTCGAAACGCATCGGATCGATGTCGGCCAACGGCACGAATCTGCTCAAGTCGATTTCCTGAGACAACTTGGGCGCGACGGCCGCGAGTTCGTCGTCGGTGACCACGACGAAGCGATCTTTCTCGTATTCGTAGCCGCGCACGATGTCGGACGATTCGAGTGCGGTGCCCTCCTTCGGGCAGAAGTAACGTCTGCGCACCTGTGTACCGTCGGGCGCCAACATTCGCAGTGAGGCGCGGCCGGAACGTCGTGCCGAAATGAGTGTTACCGGAATGCTAACCAGGCCGAACGAAATGTTCCCGGACCAGAAGCCGCGCACAACACTACGTTCCGCCGGCGGTTGCGCGGGTGGCGCTTCGACCTTCGGCGGCTTACGCCGAGGCACTTAACTTCTCCCTGGGTTTGCGCGGCGCGGCCAGGCTGGCGGCGAGCGCAGCTTTCAGATCGCTGGCGCGCGGCTTGGTCTTGACCAGACCGAGCTTCGGTTTCTGGCCGCGCCGTTTGGCGTCGATCATCGCCATCACCTGATCGCGGTATTCGTCGTGATAGGCAGCGGGATCGAAATCCTCCTCGAGCATCGACATCAACTGCTGCGCCATCACCAGTTCTTTTTTGTCGAGTGCCGGCCCTTCGGGTGTTTCGAGCGTTTCGATCGCCACTACTTCTTCTGCATGCCGCAGCGACACCAGCACGAGTACGCCGGCGTGCACACGCAGCGCTCCTACGTACGCTTTTTTGCGCATGACCCAGTGGGCCACGCCTTCAACCTTGTTGCGCTCGAGCGCGGTCGTCAGCGCGTTGTATGGACCGCCGGCGTCCTGGTCCGGGCCGAGGTAATAGGGGCGGTCGTACCACTGGGCATCGATGGCTCCGACAGGAACGAAGCGGGTGAGTGCGATGTCGCGTGACTCTTCCGGGGTGAGCGATTCGAGTTCATTGGGCTGCAACAGCACGATCTCGCCGGGCGAGGCCTGGTAGCCACGCTGCACCTTGTCGTGGGTAACGATCTCGTTCGTACCCGCGTGCACCATCGCTTGTGTTACCGGCGTGAGGTCGGTGCGGTGTAGCAGCCGGAAATGAATGTCGTGGTCTTGAACGGCGGAATAGAGCTTGATCGGCACGCTTGCGTCAGCGATCCGAAGCACTCCTTTCCACATTGCGCGAACAGACATGATCGAATGACCCTTGTTGCCGGTGGTGGAGGTGGCATCCCCCTGGATGCCAGGAACTACGTGGTCTGGAGACCGAAGTTACACCACGGCGGCCGCGGCGTGAACGCTTCGATCAGAGCGGCTGGGCGATCACCAGCACGACCGGCGCGGCCAAGTCGGCCGTCTGCAGGGCACCGGAACGCGCTTCGTAGTCGCCGGGTTCGGCCTTGACGTTACCCGAGGCGGATGTGCGCGCGACGACTTCGACGCTGCCGGTACCGCCGATCGAGGTGCCCGGCATCATCGCGTCGGCATCCGACAAGACGACCTCGAGCGGAAGGTCGGACACCGCGAAGCGTTTGACTGCCAGCGGCATGGGTGATCCGTTGGAGGAACGCACGATCAGGAAAACCGTTGTCGTTGCAGGCAAGTGAACCGCCTCGCCGAGCGACACGCGTACACCGATGCGGACCGCTCCGTCGGTTGTGTTGTGGGCGGGCGCGGGTGCGATCGCATCTGTGGCGACGCCGAGCTTCAGCTGCACGCGCTGTCCTGCTGCGCCGAACTGCAATGGGCCCGATACCGTTTCCAGGTCTCCGGGTTGCAACGATACCTGGCCGCTCATCGACAGCCGCGCCACCACCTCGACGCGCTTCGCCTCGGCCGCACCGGCAACGGGCGTGAACGCAACCGCCAGAGGCAATTCGTGGATGCCGAATGTCTGCACGCCAAGTGGCATTCGCTCTCCGACAGGACGAACGAAGACGTAGATCTTGGCCGTTTCAGGCAACGCATCGACTGCACCCGAATACGATACTTCGACGTCGACCGATGACGCTGC